>JAKAIJ010000172.1 GCA_021814355.1 Acidobacteriota bacterium | reverse complement strand
TCTGGCGACGGATGCGGAATCTGAATGATAACAGGAGTTGCGCCGGACTGCAACACCCAGGTCCCTCGGGTCGGCGGAGGCCAGAGCCCCTCCGCTGCTTGCCCGGCGCAGAGAGCGCGGTCGCGCCCCTTTACGGACAGGCCCTCAGACGAACCCTCGCGGTGACGCCCCGGCCGGGGCGGTCCTCCAGCTCGAGCTCGCCCCCCATCCGGCGGGCCAGCTCCCGGCAGACGAGGAGCCCGAGGCCGGTGCCCCCCTCCTTGGTGGTGAGGTAGGGGGTGAAGGGAGCCGCGGCCACCTCCGGGGGGAGCCCGCCGCCGGCGTCCACCACCTCCAGGATGACCCGCGCTCCGTCGGGCGCCCCGCGCAGCCGACCGGTCCCGCCACGGCCCGCCTGGGCCTCGACGGCGTTCCGCACCAAGTTGAAGAGCAATTGGTGGAGTGCTCCCTCGTCGGCCTCCACCGCGAGCCCCTCGGCCACCTCCTGGGCCAGGAACACGCCCGCCTGCTCGGCCAGGGGGCGCAGGGACTGGAGGGCGGAGGCTGCGGCGGGTCCGGCGGCCACGGGCCTTAGCGCGAGCGGCCGGTCCTCCGCCAGGTCCCTAAAGCGCCCCGCGAGCCCGGCCAACCGCTCCACCTGCTCCAGGAGGACCGCGGTGGCCTCGCGCACGAGCGCCTCCCGGGACGGGTCGCCGGGGGCGGCGGCCTTCAGCTCCTGCAGCCAGAGCCGCATGGGGGTGAGCGGGTTGTGGATCTCGTGGGCCAGCAGCCTCGCCATCCGGCGGTAGTTGCGCAGGCGCTCCTCCTCGAGCGCCGAGGTGAGGTCTAGGTAGCGCCAGAGCACGCGGTCGCCCGAGGCGGAGCGCTCGGCGAGGTAGGTGCGGCCCGCGTGGTCCACGGTCCCGCCGGACGTCCGCGCGCCGGACTCCCACAAAGCCTTCCCGAGGGTGTTTCCGTAGAGGACCCGCTCGGAGACGTCGGCCAACACGAGCCCGTCCGGGAGCCCCTCGACGACCCGGCGGAAGAGTTGGGAGGAGTGGCGCAGGTCCCGGCGCAGCCGGGCCTCCCGGGCCTGCTGGCGAAGAGTCACGAGGAGGTACGCCAGGTCGAGCGGCTTCTCCAGGAAGTCCACGGCGCCGTGCTCGCGCGCCTCTCGGGCGGTGGAGGCCTCGCCGTAACCCGTCATCACGATGGCGAGGAGGTCCGGGCTGCGCTCCTTGAGCCTCGGCAGCAGCTCCAACCCGCCCATCCCGGGCAGGCGGATGTCCAGGAGGGCGAGGTCCGGCGGCGGCAGGGCGAGGGCCTCCCCGGGGGTCGCGGCGCAGACCACGCGCAGGTCGGTCCGGCGCTCCAGGATGCGGGCCAGTTCCTCTCGCGTCCTGGCGTCGTCCTCCACCACCAGCAGGGTGAGGGCGCCGCCCTCAGGAGCCGCGTCCATCCCTCTCTCCTTCGGCCCTCGGGAGCCGCACCCGCACCGCCGTGCCGCCGCCGGGGGCCTCGTCGAAGGTCAGAGCGCCTCCCATGCGGCGCACCAGCATGTCGGTGACGAAGAGGCCAAGCCCCGCCCCCTCCGGCTTGGAGGTGACGAAGGGCTCCCCCAGGTGGGCCCGGACCTCGGGCGGGATTCCCGGCCCGTTGTCGGCCACCACCAGCTCGGCCGCCGCGCCGGAGACCGCGAGCGTCACGGCGACGCGGCCGCCACCGGCGCGGGCGGCCGCCGCGTCCCGGGCGTTCAGAAGCAGGTTGACCGCCACCTCCACCAGCGCCTCGGGCCAGCCGAGAACCGCCGGCGCGTCCGCGCCGACCGCCCAGGCGAGGGAGGACCCCCGCTCGAAGTGCGGGGCCACGAGCCGGCGCGCCACCTCCAGCCAGTCGCCCGGCGGGATCGCGCGGGGCGGACCAGCCGGTCGTCGCCCCGGGAGCGAGAGGTCCTTCAGGATGCGCTGGGCGGCGAGCAGGTGGTCCTTGAGGACGGAGAGATCCGCCGGGGAGGGCGACGCGCCGTCCATCATCATCTCGTCGAGCCGCAGGCGCGCGGGGTTCAGGGCGTTGTTGATCTCGTGGGAGAGCCCCGCTCCGATCCGCTCCATGAGGCCGAGCCGCTGGGCCCGCAGGAGCTGTTCGCGCTGCTGCCGCACGCGCTCCAGGAGGCGGTCGAAGGCCTCCGACAGCCAGCGCGTCTCGTCCCCCGCGGGCACCGCCGCGGGGGCCTCCTGCTCCCAGGCCTCCATGCGCGCGGCCAGGGAGACGACGGGCTCCACCACCGTCCGGCGGAGGTTTCGCAGCAGGAGCCACCATCCGGCCCCCCATGCCGCGAGCGCCGCGGCCACCACCCCGGCGAGGCCCGCCTGGAGCTGGCCCAGGGAGCGGGCGAGCCCCGACCGAACGGCCTCCAGGTGGCTCCGGTCCACCACCACGGTCACGTCGGCCCAGTGGGCCGCCCGCACGTAGAGGGGGAAGGTGGCCCGGGCGCGCCCGGGCACGGATGCCGCCCGCGGGACGACGGACTCCCCCGCGCTTAGGTCCACCAGCCCGCCGAGGGACCTGAGCCTCACCCCGCGCAGGTGGTCCGAGAAGGTGACCCGGGCGCTCAGGTCCTCCGCGAGCGCCTCGCGGTCCAGGGCGAGGGCCTGCCGGTAGAGGGCGTAGCGCGCGCGGGCGATGTCGCTGAGGCGGGCCGGGTATCCGTAGCGCACGGCGGCGTCCCAGACCACGGCGTCGGGGAGGGAGAGGTTCTGCGCCACGAAGGCCACGAGTCCCAAGGAGAGCCCCTCCGTACTCCCCACTTCCGGGTCGGCCCGGCGCATGGCCACCATCCGCTGTTCGTAGAGGCGGCAGTCCAGAACCCGCTCGTCCCCGGCCAGGTCGTACAAAAGGAGCCGCGCTAGGCTGTCCGCCTCCTCGCGCGCGTAGGCCTCCACGGCTTCGCCCAGGAGCCGCGCCTGTCCCGCCCAAACGGTGGCCACGAGCAAGAAGAGCAGGAGCCCCGACCCGACGAGCAGGAACCCGCCCCGCGTCCCCCAGAGGGCGAGGCGGGACTCCAGACCCAGGGATCTCACGGCGCCGCCTCGGGCCGGGTCCTGCGCGCTTCGGCCCGGCGCAGGGCCGCCTCGGGGTCCACCCCGCCCTCGAGGGCGTCGTCAATGGCCTCCGCGAGCACCACCTCGTCCTCCCAGACCACCGGCACCCCCACGAGCCGGGTGCGCGCAAGCGCCTCGAAGGCGGCTCCGGCGGGTCTCTCGACGGCGGAGGAGGCCGGGAAATGGCCCCTTCGGGCAAGGTGGGTCTGGACGTCACGAGAGAGGAGCGCCTCGAGCACGGGGGTCGCGCGTCTTTCCGTCCCCATCAGGCACCAGCCGTCGTTCACCGCGATGGCCCCGAAGGCCGAGGGCAAAGGGACCGCCGCGAGGCCGCCGCCCGTGGAGGCGGCCAGCCGGGCCGCGTCCGACGCCATGAGGAAGGCGGCGCCGCTCCTTCCCTTGGCCAGGTCCTCCCAGACGGCGCGCGGGTCCCGGGCGTGGAGGCCGAACTCTTTCATGAGCCCCAGCGCCTGCACCGTGGCGTCGCGGTAGAAGGCCGGGAAGACCTCGCCCTCGTAGCTCGCCGAAAGGGACCAGAGCAGGAGGGTCTCGGGCACGGCGGACTGGAGCGGAGCGGCGAGCCCCGGGCGCCAGGAGCGGAGGAACAGCAGGTCTTCGCGGAGCCCCGCCAGCGCGGAGGGCGGCGGCATGGCGTGCTCGCGCCACCAGGCCTCGCGGTAGAGGAGCACCGGGCCGTCGGCGGTCAGCGGAAGGGCGGTGAGGCCGCGGGGGGATTCCACGGCCCGCGCCAAATCCGGCGCGAGCCCGCGTCCGAGCTCCGCCGGGTAGGGCTCGGACCAGCGGGCGAAGAGGGGAATGAACCGGGCCTGGACGACAAGCCCGTCGAAGGCCCGCGAGCGGGTCGAGAAGAGGAGTACCTCCAGGTCGTGCGCGCGGGCGTAAGGTCTCAGACCCACGACGCCCCACCGCGCCCCTTGCGGCCAGGGGGCCGTGTTGAAGGTCGTCTCCAGCGCGGGGGGGACGCCCAGGCGCGGCGGAGAGGGCGCGCCGCGCGCCGGCCCGCAGGCCAGGGCAGCGACCAGCGGCAGCAGCAAAGCTAGCGCGGCTGGAGGGTTCCGGGGGAGCATAATTTTAGTATACCGCGCCTCGGCGGGAGACGTGAGCTACCGCGCGGGTTTCTGGCCTTCAGAGTCCGGCGGCGGGACCCCGCCAGAGACCGCCGGTCCCGCGGGTCCACTCTTGGGCGGGGCAGCGGCCGGAGGCCACCTGCACCTCGAGGGGGGAAAGAAGGGTCTCCCGTTCCCCGAGGGCCGCGAGCCCCTTCCCGGCCGCGGCGAACAGGCGCGGCCACACCTGCGCGGGACGCGGACCGCGGACGGGCGCCCAGGCCGCCCCGAGCCGGGCGGCGCGCAGCAGTTCGCGCCGGGTCTCTGCGGGACGAGGTTCGGGAAGCAACCGGGGCCACGACGACGGGCGGTGGGGCGCGAGCAGTCCCTTCAGGAGCGCCGCGGCGCCGACCACCAGCGGGAGCGGCAGGCTGTCGAGGGCGCGCACCTCAAGGTAGGCCCGCATCCTCAGGTCCGGAAAAAGTCCCGACACGTGGAGCGCCCAGTCGTCGAGGGTCAGCGGGCCCAGCGGACCCGAGCGGGAGAGCACCTCCCGGAAGCTCCGGCCGTCCCCCGCCACCCACCGGCCCGCGCGGACGAAGAAGAGGGCCGGACGCCCCAGGGCATACCGGGCGAGGGAGGCCGCGGAGAGCGTCTTCGAGAAGAGGTGGGCGGGGAGGCCGCAGCGCGCTGGGTCCGTGCGCCGCCAGACCAGGGGCCTCAAGGTCGCGTGGCCCGAGCGGCGCCCGGCGGCCACCGGGGCGTTGGCGGTGGCCGCCAGGAGGTAGGGCAGAAGCCGGAGGGCCCCGTCGGTCATGCGCCGCAGATGCTCCTCGTCCAGAAAGTCGAGGGCAAACTGAGTGGAGGCGGTGAGCTTCATCATCCAGCGGCCGCGGTCCCCCGTCCTCCTCAAGTGCTCCGCCAGGAGCGCGTAGCGCGCCTTGGGAACGTCGGGGAGCTCCTCGGGGCCCCCGTAGGGCGCCATCCCCCAGGGAACCAGCTCGAATCCCAACCGGGCGGCCCCCGCCTGGAGATCCCTCCCCGTCTTCCGGAGATGCGTCTCCAGCGCGCCCAGCCGCAAAACCGGCGGCGAGGCCATCTCCACCTGGGCGCCGGGCTCCAGCCCGACGAGCCCGCCGCCCGGGGGCTCGAGGGCGATGATCCGGCGGCGCTCTCGCACCGCGCCGTACCCGCCCGCCGCCAGATTCCCGAAGAGCCGCCCCACCCCGCCGCGGCCCCCGAAGGAGACCAAGCGGCCCCCGGGCCAGACGGGCAAGAGCTCCCACTCGACCCCCATCCGGCCCTCCCGCGGGTCGTCGGGGACGAAGTAGGCCTCGAGCTGGGAAAAGCTTTCGACGAGGCGGTGGCTGGCGGCGCGGTAGGTGCTCACGGCGAAGGAGGGCCGGCGGAGAGGCTCATCCTGGGTGCTGCTCGCACCAGCGCTGGTAGCGCTCGAGATAGTCGTTGAGCACGCGGACGGGGTCCAGGTGGAGGTAGGCCGCAATCTGGCGGAGGAACCCCTTCAGGTAGATGGTGGCGGGCAGCGCGTCGAACCGCTCCGCCTCGATGGACTCGATGTACCAGGAACGGATGTTGGTCTCGGAGACGATCTCCTCCACCGAGATCTTCTGGGCCGCGCGGATCCGCTTCAGGCCGGGTCCGTCGAAGTACTTCACCCGCCGGCGGGCGGCATCGAGGTCG
>JAKAIJ010000171.1 GCA_021814355.1 Acidobacteriota bacterium | reverse complement strand
ATCCTGATCCAGAGGTGGGGGGACCCTCCCGGCGGCTTGCTCGTTGGGTTCCCATTCCCTGCAACCTCGTAGCAGAGGCCGCTCGCCAATACCTGCTCGTAGAGGTCGTTGCGGTTCAGCCGTTGACTGAGCGAACCGCCATCCGCTTCACCCGGGAACCAGTCCGGCAAGCCGGCGTGGTGGCCCGCGATCAGATAGGCCAAGACTCGGCCCCGCATGCCGTTATGGTGGACGGCGTGGATTGCACCGGCTGTGGAATGGTCGCCCCGGCGTGGCGCCTCCAAGTGCGCGTCAGGACCAGCCGGGCCTTGGGCATGGAGATACACCTGAAAGGAACGGCTGCATTTCCCAAGGTCGTGCCACCACCCGGCGAGCTCGGCCCAATCTCCGGCGCCGAACTTCTCACCGAAGGCCTTGGCGCGCCGGGCGACGCCGGCCATGTGGTCAAGGAGGTCATGCCATTGACCCTTGCCATTGGGCGTATGGGCACAGGGCGGCTTTTCGTTCCCGCCGGGCATGCCGACGTCTTCGGACTTGGACCCGTCCAAGCAAACCCCTCCTCCGCAACTTGGGATGAAACGCAGATAGGTTACAACATTCTCGCGGGCGATGCCAGTTTGTCGTCGATCGAGAAAACGCCGTAGGGGGTCCTCCCAGCCTGGTCCGGAAGACGCCCTTTGCGGGTACAGTGCCCGCCCTTCGAATCCCTCTCCAACTACGTCCTGTGCAGGATGCCTTCGAAGAAGCCCTCTGGCGGGGTTGGAAGACAGAGGTGGGATTCGAACCTACCCTCCCTAGAAGCCTCGTGCCCAGAGGGCACTGCGTTTCAAGGGAAGCTACGGTTCCCGGGGCGGGTCCCCTTCCTCGTTTTCTACGGCGTGGCGCCAAGCCGTTGGCGCCACCGCCTTGAAAACCACGGACACACCCCCGCCCTTCGAATCCCTCTCCAACTACGTCCTGTGCGGGATGCCTTCGAAGAAGCCCTCTGGCGGAGAGAGAGGGATTCGAACCCCCGTTACGGTTTCCCGTAAACCTGATTTCGAGTCAGGCGCCTTCGACCTCTCGGCCATCTCTCCGAGGTCGTCATCGTAATCTTTCGGGGCCTCCCGGTCAAGCGGCTGCGGCTCGTCTTCACTCCGGAGGGGTCTTTCGGCTCCCCCAGATTTCGCGATGGAAAGGACCGGGGGTTCCGCGCCGGCTGTTCCGGCGCCGGGGGAGTGGGGTAGACTTGGGCGGTGCGCCGGAGGGCTCGGCCCGGGGAGTGGCGATGATCCGCCTGTACCACGTGACGAAGACCTATCGGCGCGAGGCGGCGGCCCTCCAGGACCTGACGCTGACGGTCCACCCCCGGCAGTTCTGCTTCATCACGGGCCCCTCCGGCGCGGGCAAGAGCACCCTTCTGAAGCTCCTCATCCGGGAGGAGCGCCCGTCGTCGGGGCAGATCCTGGTGACGGGGCGGAACCTGGACACGCTCGCGGCGAGGCAGCTCCCCTACTTCCGGCGGCGGCTGGGGGTGGTCTTCCAGGACTTCCGGCTCATCCCCACCCGGACGGTCTACGAGAACGTGGCCCTGCTCATGACCCTCCAGGGCGTCCCGTTGAAGGAGCGCAAGCGGAGGGCCTTCGAGGTGCTGCGCTGGGTGGGGCTCCAGAACCGGATGACGGCCTTCCCCGAGGAGCTCTCGGGGGGCGAGCAGCAGCGGGTGGCCATCGCGCGGGCGCTGGTGAACCGGCCGGTGATTCTGCTGGCGGACGAGCCCACGGGCAACCTGGACCCGGAGCTCGCCCACGACATCATCCGGCTCTTCCAGGAGGTGAACGCCTCGGGCACGACCGTGGTGGTGGCCACCCACGACAAGGGGCTCATCGCCACCTTCGGCGGACGGGTCATCCTTTTGGACCATGGGCGGCTGGTGGACGACGGTGAGTGAGCGCGCGGGGGCGCCGGGCTTCGAGGGGACCGGGCGGCGCGGAACGTGCCCGATGCGGCCGTTTTGGACGGACGGGGGTGCGGCGTGAACTTCCTGCGGGCGGTGGTCTACTACGGGATCGAGGGGCTGCTGGGGGTATGGCGCCACAAGGCCATGCACGGCTTCGCCCTGTTCGTGGTGGCCCTCTCCCTCTTCGTCCTGGGGTTCTCGCGCTACCTGACCCACAACGTGAACACCCTTCTGGCCTCCTGGGAGGCGAACCTCGAGGTGCGGCTCTTTCTGGAGGACGACCTGCCCGAGGGGCGCATCCGCGAGCTCACCTCCAAGTACGAAAAGGACCCCTTGGTGGCCGACGTGCGCTACGTCTCGCCCGCCGAGGCGCTCCAGATCCTCTCGCGCTTCTCCCCGGCCTTCTCGGACCTGGGGCTCAAGGGCGGCGAGAACCCGCTGCCGGCGTCCCTCAGCCTGCACCTCAAGTCCCCCGTGGACCTGGCGAAGGTGAAGGCGCTGGTGGACGCGGCCTCGCGGGAGGCGGGCGTCGCGCAGGCGCTCTTCGACTGGGACTGGGTGGCCCGGCTGAGGACCTACTCGCGGTTCGTCACCCTGCTCGGCTGGATCCTCTTCGGCGCCCTGGGCGCGGCGGCGGTCTTCACCGTCGCCGCCATCACCCGCATCCTGGCGCTCTCTCGGCGGGAGGAGATCGCGATCCTCCACTTCATCGGGGCCACCGACATGAGCGTCCGCGGGCCTTTCGTCGCGGGAGCCGCCTTCCTCGGGTTCCTCGCGGGGCTCTTCGCCCTCGCGATGCTCTCGCTTTCCCACGCGGCGCTCCACAGGGTCGCGGGGCCCGACGCCCTGTTCCTTACGTGGATCTCCCGCTCCTTCCTCGCGGCGGGGGACCAGGCCCTCCTCGTGGCCACGGGCGCGCTGCTGGGCGCGGTGGGGGGCGCCTCGAGCCTGGGCTCCTCGGAACACTGGCGGTATTGACTTTCCCGCCGCGGCCGTAGCGCCGCGCGCGGCGAGCCTGCACGCGGTATACTTTTCATGGAGGTGCCCGATGCGACGGTACGCCGCGGCCGCCCTGCTGTTCATCCTGTCCGCCCTGCCTCTTTTCGCCCAAAAGCCTCCCGTGGTGGCCGTCGTCACGCTCGATACCTTTCGCGCCGACCGCCTGGGAGCCCTCGGCGGCCCCGCGGGCCTGACCCCAAACCTCGACGCGCTGGCGGCCCGGGGCCAGCTCTTCTCCTCGTGCTTCGCGCCGGCCCCCCTCACCCTGCCGGCCCACGCCTCCATCCTCACCGGTTGCTTCCCGTCCCGGACGGGGCTCCGCGACAACGGGACCGGGACGCTGGCCTCGGGGGTGCCAGCGCTCGCAGAAGCGTTCGCGCGGGCAGGCTACCGCACCCACGCGGTGGTGGCCTCCGCGGTCCTCGATGGGAGGTACGGCCTCAACCGCGGCTTCGGGACCTACGACGACGGCGTGGGGCCCGCGGGCCTCCGCGGCGGCTCGGAGGTCACGGACCGCGCCCTCCGGGCGCTGGAGTCCGCCGGCGGAAAACCGCTCTTCCTCTGGGTCCACTACTTCGACGCGCACGAGCCGTACCTCTCCCCGCCCGCCTTCGCGGGCCGCGCCGCCGCGCCCTACGACCGGGCGGTGGCCGCCGTGGACGCGGAGGTGGGCCGCCTGCTGCGGGCGCTGCCCGAGGGCTCGGTGGTGGCGGTGGCCTCGGACCACGGCGAGGCGCTGGGGGAGCACGGGGAGGAGACCCACGGCCTCCTGCTCTACCAGGGAACGGTGCGCGCCCTTCTCCTGTTGGCGGGCCCGGGCGTGCCGGCCTCCCGGGAGCCCCGGCCCTGCTCCCTGGCGGACCTCGCCCCCTCGGTGGCCGCCCTGAGCGGGGTGGCGCTCGCGAAGACGGACGGGGTGGACCTTGCCGCCAAGGCGCAGCCCGCGGTGCCGCGCCGGTTCCCCCTCGAGACCTTCCTTCCCTTCGACAGCTACCGCTGGATGCCCCTGGCCGGAGTGACGGACGGGCGGTTCAAGTGGGTCCGCGGCGCGAAGGACCGCCTCTACGACCTTCAGGCGGACCCGGGCGAGACGAAGGACCTCTCGGCCGCGCCGCCGGAGGGCGCTTCGCAGCTTCGGGGGCTGATTCCCGACCTGAAGAGGGGCCAAGCCGCCGGAGCGGTGGACCCGGCCCTGAGAGGACTCGGATACGCGCCGGTGCCGGGGGGAGACCCCTCGGCCAAGAACCTGCCCGATCCCGAGTCGCGCCTTGCGGTCCTCGCCATGATGCGCCAGGCCCAGAAGCTGCGCACCTCCGGCGACCTGCGCGGCGCGGAGGCGCTCTACGAAAAGGCGGTGAAGCTGGATCCGGGCAACCCCTCCGCCCGCTTCGACCTGGGCGAGACCCTGCGGCGGGCGGGACGCAACGACGAGGCGCTGGCGGCGCTGGGCCACGCCCTCGCCCTCGCGCCCAGAATGGCGGAGGCCTGGACCGCCAAGGGCTACTGCTTCGTGGCGACCTCCAAGAACGACGACGCGGCGCTCTGCTTCAAGAAGGCCCTCGAACTGAACCCCGATGCGCCCGAGGCGCTCAACCCTCTGGCCGCCTACCTTCTCGACAAGAACGACCCTAGCCAGGCCATCCCTTTGCTCGAACGGGCGGTCTCCAAGGGAGCCGCCAACGCCCAGACCTACCTCCTGCTGGGGCGGATCCACTTGATCCAGGACAAGGACGAGGAGACGCGCAAGGATTTCTTCAGCGCGCTCCAGTTCACCAAGGACCCCGCCGTCACGCTCAAGGCGGAGGCCGACATCTACATGCTCCGGGCGCGGTACGAGGCGGGCCTGGCGCTTTACGAGGAGGGGATCAAGCGGTTCCCCGACTACTGTCCGAATTACCTCACGATGGCCACCTGGTACCTCCAGGCGGACAAGCACGACCAGGCGCTGCGGCTCTTCCGGCGAGCGCTCGACTGCAACCTCGACGAGCCTACGCGCAGCCACGTGACGGAGCTCATTTCGGACCTGGAGAAGCTCCCGCCCGCGAAGTCGCCATGAGGGAGGCGCTCCCGGCTCCGTGAGGCCGCGTCCTGTTTCCTCCGGTCCGGATAGGTCCTTAAGTCTCGGGACGAGCCTCCTGCACCACGTCCCTGTGGGGCAGGAAAGGGATGAGCGCCATGCTGGGGAGGGTGATGAAGAAGGTCAGGGCGAAAAAGTACCGGTACCCCAGCGAAGCGGCGAGAAAGCCCGAGAGGACGCCCGCCAGGGTCGTCGAGACGTTCATGATGCTCGTGGCGATGGAGAAGTGGGCCGCCTTGAAGGCCGCCTTGCAGGTGCGTTGGATGTAGACCATGAACACCGCCGTCCCCAGCCCCGCCCCGAAGGCCTCCATCACGACGAAGAACCCAACCTGGTACGGGTAGGGGTCCCAGATCCCCGCCCCGGGGTGGCGCAGAAGCCGGTCGTTCACGAGGGAGAGGACCACATAGAGCAGGTGGGGCACGTTCTGGGCCAGGACCAAGGGCCAGATGGTCCGCCTCAGGTCGAAGCGCCGGATGAGGTGGCCGCCGAGGATGGCCCCCGCGATGGAGGCCCCGACGCCGAAGGTGCCCTGGATCCACCCGAACTGGGCCTGGCTCAGGCCGAGCTCCTTCAGGAAGGGGTAGACCATGGCCAGGAGGAAGGACTCCCCCGTTCGATAGGTGCAGAGGAAGGCCAGAACGACGCCCATGCGCGGCTGGTCCAGCCAGTCCACGAAAGCCCGGGCGAAGAGGGAGTCCGAAGCCCCCACGGCGCGCCGGAGGCGGGGCAGGAAGGCGAGCAGGATGAGCAGCGCAAGCAGCAGCGCCAGCGTGACGAGGCCGGGCAGGCCCACCTTCTGGAGGGCCGGGCGGAGCGGCGCGAACAGGCCGCGC
>JAKAIJ010000170.1 GCA_021814355.1 Acidobacteriota bacterium | reverse complement strand
GAAGGAGGAGGTCACCACCCAGTACAGCAAGGATGAGATCGAGCAACTCGGCCTCCTCAAGATGGACTTCCTGGGGCTGCGCACCCTGACCATCCTCCACGACGCCCTCGACCTCATCCGGAGCGGCAGCGGCCAGCCCCCCGACCTGGACGCGGTGCCCCTGGACGACCGGGCCACCCTCGAGCTCTTCGGCCGCGGCGAGACCGACGGCGTGTTCCAGTTCGAATCGGGCGGCATGAAGGACATCCTGCGCCGCCTCAAGCCGAAGCGCTTCGAGGACCTCATCGTCCTCAACGCCCTCTACCGCCCGGGCCCGCTGGACGCGGGGATGATCCCCGAATACATCGCCCGCGCCCACGGCAAGAAGGAGTCGGGTTCCACCCTGAAGGAGGTCGCGCCCATCCTGGACGAGACCCTCGGCGTCATCGTGTACCAGGAGCAGGTCATGGTGATCGCCCACAAGGTCGCGGGCTTCACCCTCGGCCAGGCCGACACGCTGCGCAAGGCCATGTCCAAGAAGGACCCGGCGGCGATAGACCGGCAGAAGGAGGCCTTCCTCGAGGGGTGCAGGAAGCGCGGCGTGGACGCGAGGAAGGCGGAGGAGATCTTCGCCAACATGGCCACCTTCGGCCGGTACGGGTTCAACAAGTCCCACTCGGCGGCCTACGCCCTCGTGGCCTTCCAGACCGCCTACCTCAAGGCCCACTTCCCATCGGCGTTCATGGCCGCGACCCTCTCGGCCTGGTCCGAGAACACCGACGAGATCCTCAAGTACATGAACTCCTGCCGCGACATGGGCATCGTGCTGCTTCCGCCCGACGTCAACGCGAGCGGCGTGGGGTTCACCCTCGACGGGCCGGCCATCCGCTACGGCCTCTCGGCGATCAAGAACGTGGGCCAGTCCTCGGTGGAGGCCATCCTCGCCGCGCGCGGGCGCTGCGGGCGGTTCCGGGACCTCTTTCACTTCTGCGAGGAGGTGGACCGGATCCAGCTCAACCGCCGGGTCCTCGAGAACCTGGTCCAGGCCGGCGCCCTCGACGGGTTCGGCGTGCCGCGGTGGGATCTCTTCGCCACCCTCGACCCGGCCATGGCCCACGCGGCGCGGCTGCAGGACGACCGCCAGCGCGGCCAGGGGGCCCTCTTCGGGGCCGAGGAGGACTCGGCCCCGCCCCCGTACGCCAAAGGGGAGCGCTGGACCGACCACGAGCGCTACAGCCGCGAGAAGGAGAGCCTCGGCTTCTACCTCACCGGCCACCCGCTCATGGAGAAGGAACACCGGCTGCGGCGCTACATCACCCACACCCTCAAGGAGCTCGACCACCTCTCCGAGGCCGCCGAGGTGACCGTCGGAGGAGTGGTGGGGAACCTGCGCCAGCGCAAGAGCAAGAAGGGGGATATGTACGCCGTCGTCCACCTGGAGGACATGGAGAGCCACGTGGACGCCCTCCTTTTTTCGGAGACCTACACCCGGTGCATCGGCCGGGTGGCGAAGGACGAGGCCGTGCTGGTGGTGGGGCGGGCGGTCCTCGACGAAGACAAGGTGAAGCTCATCGCGAGCGCGGTGGTGCCGCTCGACCGGGCGGAGGAGGAGCTGGACCAGAAGACCGCCGGCGTCCTCCTCAGGGTCCCGGCCACGCTCTGCGACGAGGACTGGCTGGGCGACCTGGAGGGTCTCCTCCAGAAGCACCGGGGCGGCGTGCCCGTCTTTATGGACCTGGTGCGGGAGGGGGAGGCGGTGACCCGGCTCATGCTGGGGAGCGACTGCCGGGTGGACGCCGGGAAGGCGCTGCTCCCGGAGCTGGAGTCCTTCCTGGGCAAGGACCGGGTGCGGTTCCTGTTCCGGGCCGGCAACGGGGGACAGGGCGTGGAGAAGAGGGCATGAACGACCCTAGGGATTTCGAGAGGCCGATCCTCGAGATCGAGGAGCAGATCGAGAACCTCAAGCTCTTCGGCGGCGAGGCCAAGCGCGAGAAGGAGCTGGCGGCGCTCCAGAAGAAGCTGGCCAAGCTCCGCAGGGAGGTCTTCGCCAAGCTCACCCCGTGGCAGGTGGTGCAGGTGGCCCGGCACCCCCGCCGCCCCCATTTCCTGGACTACGTGGAGGCGCTCTTCGACTCCTTCACGGAGCTGCGCGGGGACCGCCGCTTCGCCGACGACCCCGCGGTGGTGGCCGGATTCGCCCGCTTCCGGGGCCGCCCGGTCTGCCTCGTGGGGCACCAGAAGGGCCGCGACACCAAGCAGAAGCTGCTGAGGAACTTCGGGATGCCCAAGCCCGAAGGGTACCGGAAGGCCCTGCGGGTGATGCGCCTCGCCGAGAAGTTCAGGGTCCCCGTCCTCACCTTCATTGACACCCCCGGCGCCTACCCCGGCATGGACGCAGAGGAGCGCGGGCAGGCGGAGGCCATCGCCTACAATCTCCAGGAGATGGCGCGGCTGCGGACCTCCGTCGTGGTGACCGTCACCGGCGAGGGCGGAAGCGGCGGGGCCCTGGCGCTGGGCGTGGGGGACCGGGTGAACATGCTCGAGCACAGCATCTATTCCGTCATCTCGCCCGAGGGCTGCGCCGCCATCCTCTGGAAGGACGCCGCGCGGGCGGAGGAGGCCGCGGCCGCCCTCAAGCTCACGGCGAAGGATCTGCTGCGGCTCGCCCTGGTGGACCGGGTCATCGAGGAGCCCCTGGGCGGCGCCCACGCCGACCCGCCCGCGCTGTTCGCCTCCGTCGCGATGGTGCTCGAGGAGCAGCTCTCGGAGCTCGCCGCGGTGGACCCCGGGTCGCTGTTCGACGCCCGGTACGCCAAATTCCGCGCCATGGGGGCCGTGGCCGGCGCGTGACCCGCGCCCGCCTTGACTTCGCGGTTCCCCTGCCCTATCGTAGCCACCGGAGCGGGTGGAGCCCATGGCGATGTACCAGGTACAGCTCGAGAGCCAGTGGCGGCCGGTGTACGCCACCATCGAGGCGCCCGTCGCCCGGCGCACACCCTGCATCCTGAAGGTGGACAACCTGGAGAGCTACGGGGAGGTGGTGCTGCCCCGCGAGGGGGCGCCCTGCCCGCACGGCGGCCAGGTGGTGCCCTTCGTCCGGCTCGCCACGCCCGAGGACGGCAGGCGGCGGGAGCGCCACCGGGCCCTCGAGGCCGAGGCCTTCGCGGCCTGCCGCGAGCAGGCGCGCCTCGCCAAGCTCCCCCTGCGCCTCGTCAAGGTGCAGGCCGCCTTCGACGAGTCCAAGCTCCTCTTCTTCTACACCGCCGAGAGCAAGGTGGACTTCCGCGAGCTGGTGCGCGCCCTGGCGCACCGCTTCCGCACGCGCATCGAGATGCGCCAGATCGGCGTCCGGGACGAGGCCCGCCTACGCGGGGGCTACGGCCACTGCGGCCAGCCGCTCTGCTGCGCCCGCCACCTCCGCCAGTTCGCCCCCGTCACCATCCGCATGGCCAAGGACCAGGGCCTGAGCCTCAACCCCGCCAAGATCTCCGGCCTCTGCGGCCGGCTCATGTGCTGCCTGCGGTACGAGGCGCCCCAGAGGAAGCAGGACGCCGCGCCAGCGCCGGCCTCCGCCCCCGACGCCGGCGGGCGGTGAGGCCGAAGCCAAGGAGCACCCCATGACCGACCGTAAGCTCATCCGCCCCGCACTGCGCGACTACCGCAACCGCGACCGGAAGCGGACCGCCGAGCCCCCGGAGGGGAAGGGGGGCGTGCGCGACCTCGGCGCGGACTCGGGCGGCGGAGCGGCGCCGGGCCTCATCGGTCCCCGGCGCAAGCAGGTCCCGCCCGAGCAGACCAACGCCGAGAATTTCTACTACCTGAAACAGATGGGGGCGAAGACGCCCCTCGTGGTGGTCCTCGCCGACGGCGAGGAGCTCCACGGTTGGATCGAGTGGTACGACCGCGACTGCGTGAAGGTGCATTGCTTCAACGAGCAGAATTTTCTCGTCTACAAGCACGCCATCAAGTACATCTACAAGGAGCGGCAGCCATGACCCGTCCGCGCGTCCTCGTCACCGCCGGAGACCCCGGGGGCACCGGCCCCGAGATCCTGGCCGCCCTCCTCGCCGATCCCTCGGTGCGCGACGTCGCCGACCTCACGGTGCTCGGGCCGCGCAGAGCCGTCCCCGCCGTGCCCGACGGCGTCCGTTGGGAAGACGTGGACCTCCCCTCCCTCTCCTTCCACCGGAGGCCTCACCCGGACAACGGCAGGGCCTCGCTCCTCGTCCTGGAGGAGGCCTGTCGGCGCATGCGCGGGGGCGACGCCGACCTCCTGGTCACGGGCCCCGTCTCCAAGGAGGCCATCCGGCGCTGCGGCGTCCCCTTCACCGGCCACACCGAGTACCTGGGACGGGTGTTCGGCGTGGCCCCCTACATGGTTTTCCTCACGGGGGGCATGCCCGTGGCCCTCTTCACCACCCACCTGCCGCTGGCCGAGGTGCCCGCGGCGCTGGACAAACAGAAGCTCGTGGACTTCATCCGGGGGCTGTCCTCCGCGTGGACTCGCCAGTTTAACGTCTCGCCCCGCTTTCGGCTGGCGGGCCTCAACCCGCACGCGGGGGAGGGAGGCCTCCTGGGGCGCGAGGAGCGCGAGGTGCTCGAGCCCGCGGTGGAGGCGCTCATCCAGGCCGGTATCGAGGTGGAGGGACCGCTCCCCGCGGACAGCCTCTTCCTCTACGCCCGCGACGCGGACCCGGACACCCTCGCGGTGGCGCTCTACCACGACCAGGGAATGATTCCCGCCAAGATGATGAGCGCCGGTCACGCGGTCAACTGCACGCTGGGGCTGCCCTTCTTGCGCACCTCGCCGGACCACGGTCCCGCCTTCGACATCGCGGGGACCGGCCAGGCGGACCCGCAGAGCTTCCGCCGCGCCATCACCGAGGGCGTGGCGCTCCTCGCCCGGAGGCGCTGATGCTCGACCTCCAGCGCATCCGGACCCAGCCCGACGAGGTGAAGCGGGGGCTGGCCCGGAAGGGCGTGCCGCCCGAGGCGGTGGAAGCGATCCTTTCCGCCGACGCGGCGTGGCGGCGATCCGTCGCCGGGGCCGACCGTCTCAAGGCCGAGCGCAACGAGGCGAGCAAGAGGATCGGCGCCCTCAGGAAGGCAGGCGCGGACACGGAGGCCGCCCAGGCCGAGGTCCGCGCCCTGGGAGACCGCATCAAAGACTGCGAGGCCGAGGCGGGGGAGTCCCACCGGCTCCTCGGCCGGCTCCTGCTCGAGACCCCCAACATCCCCCACGAGACCGTCCCCGACGGGCGCGACGAAGCGTCCAACCGCGTCGAGAAGACGTGGGGCGAGCCGCCGGCCTTTGCCTTCGAGCCGAGGGCCCACGACGACCTCGGCGCGGCGCTGGGCATCCTGGATTTCGAGGCCGCGGCCCGGATCTCGGGGGCGCGGTTCGTGGTCTACCGCGGGGCGGGCGCGGCCCTCGAGCGCGCCCTGGCGAGCTTCATGCTCGACCTGCACACCCTGCGCCACGGCTACACCGAGGTGCTCCCGCCCTACCTCGTGAAGGCCCACGCCCTCGAGGGGACGGGGAACCTCCCCAAGTTCGAGGCGGACCTCTTCAAGGTGGACGGAGGCGCGTTCTACCTCATCCCCACGGCGGAGGTCCCGGTCACCAACCTCCACCGGGAGGAGATCCTCGAGGAGGAGGCGCTGCCGCTCTCCTACTGCGCCTTCACCCCCTGCTTCCGCTCGGAGGCGGGTTCTTACGGCAAGGACACCAAGGGGATGATCCGCCAGCACCAGTTCCACAAGGTGGAGCTGGTGAAGTTCGCCCACCCCGACCGCTCCTACGAGGCCCTCGAGCGGCTCACCGCCGACGCCGAGGCGGTCCTGGAGGCCCTCGGCCTCCACTACCGCCGCGTG
>JAKAIJ010000169.1 GCA_021814355.1 Acidobacteriota bacterium | reverse complement strand
GCCAGCGCCGCGGCGCCCACCACATCGTGCCACCAGTCGAGCGGGTCGGGCACCCGTCCCGGGACAAAGGCTTGGTGGATCTCGTCCGTCGCCCCCCAGAACGCGCAGAGCCCCACCGCGGCGAGAAGCGCTCCGAGGGACGCGCGGCCGCGCCGCTCCCCCTGGAGCGCCCGGGCGAAAAGCAGCCCCAGCACGGCGTACTCGGGGTAGTGGAGGAGGTTCGAGTCCACCCCCGGGGGGACCGGGGGGCGGCTCATTCCCGAGAGGGCGAAGATCAGGACGAGGTAGAGCGCCGGGGCTAGCCAGTAGAGGGCCAGGCGCCTCAGGGCCATCACGCCGCCCAGTACATCAGGTAGGCGAAGGCCAGCGAGCCCAGCACCATCCACCCCAGGGTCTTGGCGACGGACTTCAGGAAGCCGCGCCGGTCGCGGTGGTTCAGGACGGCGAAGAAGAGCGCCACCAGAACGGAGAAGACGAGCATGGAGAGAAAGTGGTCGGGCACCATCAGGGCTTTCTCCCCACGGCGATGTCGTAGACGTCCATCGCGAGCAGCATGTTCATGAGCCCGGCCGCCACGAGGAAGGTGTTTCCGTACCCGAACATGACGCCTGTGACGCGGGCCGACTCGAGCGGCCCGAGGCCCAGGAGCCGCCCGAGCGCGTAGGGCAGGCCCAGCCCCATCTGCGCCACGGCTCCGAGCCGGAAGAGCCAGTTGTCCGAGGCCGGGGAGAAGAGCGCCCCGTCGAAGAGGAGGCCGGCGGCGAAGGTCGCCCCCACGATGGCGAAGAAGGCCCCGGCCCTCCCCCTGCGGCCCAGGGACCAGTGTCCGAGGCCCGGCGCCAGCAGGGTAAGGAGCGCGTAGCCGTACGCCTTCGGGCGCGGGAGCGGGGCGTCCGCCATCCTACTCCTCTTTGGTCACGTGGAGCTTCACGACGGGCGACACGTCCTTGTGGAGCTTGAGGTGCACCTCGTAGTCGCCCAGTTTCTTCACGGGCTCGCGCAGGTGGATCTTGCGCTTGTCCACGACGAAGCCCTTCTCCTTCAGGAGGTCGGCGATGTCGGTCGGGGTCACGGACCCGTAGAGCACGTCCTGGTCGCCCGCGCGCTTCGCCACGGAGAGCTCCACCGCCGAGAGGCGTTCCGACAGGGCCTCGGCCGCCTCGCGGGCCTTGAGCTGCTTCACCTCGAAGGTGCGGCGCTCCTGGGCGAGGACCTTGGCGGCCCCCGCCGTGTGGCGCATGGCGAGGCCCTTTGGGATCAGGAAGTTCCGGGCGTATCCGTCCTTCACGTTGACCACCTTGCCCCGGGCACCCAGATTGTCCACGTCCTCTCTGAGAATGACCTTCATGGACGTCCCTCCTCAGTCCTGGGTGAAGGGCAGCAGGGCCAGGAGCCGGGCACGCTTGATGGCCGCCGTCAGCTGGCGCTGGTGGATGGCGCAGGTGCCGGAGATGCGCCGCGGGACGATCTTGGCGCGCTCCCGCAGGTAGCCCTGGAGCAGCCGCACGTCCTTGTAGTCAATGAACGGCACGCCCGAATCGCAGAACTTGCAGTACTTCTTGCGCTTGAAGAGGTAGTCCTTCTTGTAGAAGGTCTTCTTCTTGCCGTCCCTGGATCTGCCTCTGTCGTCCGCCATGGTTCGCCTCACTCCAGGTCCATGTCTTCGTCGTAGGTGCCCAGTTCGCCTTCCGTGGACTCGTGCTTCTTGCGCTTCGCGGACCGCGCCTTCATCCGCTCCGCCGTGCGGAACTCCTCGTCCCGGCGGATGGTCAGGAAGCGCATCACGGACTCGTTGATGCGCAGGCGGGCCTCGACGCCGGAGACGGTGTCCTCGCGCTCCGAGTCGTACTCGTAGAGCACGTAGTACCCCTCCTTGAACTTGCGGATGGGGTAGGCCATGTTCTGCCTCCCCCACCGGTTCACGGTGACGCCCCGGGCGCCGAACCGCTCGGCGAGCTCCTTCTCGACGCCCGTGACGGCCTCGTCGAGCACGGTCTCCCTCAGGTTGGGCGGCAGGATGACGACGGTTTCATAGTGGCGCATTACGGCGCTCCTCCTCGTGGCCTGAGCCCCCGCCCCCTGCGGGCGGAGGAAGGATGGAATGTAAATGTTAGCACGGAACGGGTTGCCTGTCTAGCCCCGGGGCGGTCCGCAGCCGCTCACGGGGCGGGGTAGGAGGCGAGGACCTCCTCGATGACCCGCCGCGAGAGGCCGTGCAACCCCTCGCGGGTGGCCGCGTAAAGCTCCCGCGCCAGGGCGCGGCTCCTCGGCGATGCGGCCAGGGCCCGGTAGAGGGGACGCAGGTATTTCATCCGCCCCACCTTGCCGAGCACCTCCCGGGCGCAGGGGAACGCCGGCGCGTAGTCCGACGCGAGGGCGATGGAGAGCCACTCCACGACGATCTCGTAGTTGCGCCCGCCGGGCAGGTCAAGCCGTCCCTGCAGCCAGGCGCAGTCGGCCTCGGGCATGGGGCGCGGGAGGCCCTGGAGAAACACGAGGAGCTCCTCGGGCGGCCACTCCTTCACCGCCTCGGGAGACGGCCGCTCCCCCGCCGCCCAGGCCGCGGCCTTCGCCTGGAGGAGCTCCAGCCGGGCCGACCGCAGGACGGGCGCGTTGGCGGGGAGGCCCGGCCCGTGGAGCCACGCGCCGGCGTCCGCGCGGGCCGCCAGGCCGGGCAGCTTCTCCTCGAGGAAGGCGAGGAAGGTGTCGGTGGTGATGGACGTGAACCGGAACCTCGCCATGTAGTCGCGGACGAAGCGGTCCCAGACGGCCCGGCCGGCGGTCTTCTCCAGGAGCGCCACGAAGAGGGCGCCCTTCTCGTAGGGGACCTCGGAGTAGACCTCGTCGGGGTTCACCCCCTCGAGCTGGGTCACCAGCCGGGTCAGGGGAGAGCCCTCGCCGAACCGCGCCAGGGCGGAACGGAGGCCCGACAGGCCGATGGCCCAGACCATGGCGGCGTAGTCCGCGCCGCGCAGCGCCTCCAGAATGCGGCGCTCGGCCCAGACGGTGAACCCCTCGTTGAGCCAGAAGTGCTCCACCGTGGCGTTGGTCACCAGGTTGCCCGTCCACGAGTGGGCCAGCTCGTGCGCCATCACCGCCACGAGGGAGCGGTCCCCCGCCAGGAGCGTTGGGGTGAGGAAGGTGAGCCGGGGGTTCTCCATCCCGCCGTAGGGGAAGGAGGGGGGCAGGACCAGCAGATCGTAGCGGTCCCAGTCGTAGGGGCCGAAGAGCCCCTCGGCGGCGGCGATGGCGGACTCCACCTCGGCGAACTCCCAGGCGGCCGCGTCGAGCGTCCCGGGTTCCGCCCAGACGCGCGAACGTGGGCCGATCTCCCGGGAGGCTAGGTCGCCCGCCGCCAGCGCCACCAGGTAGGTGGGGACGGGCTGGGGCATCCGGAAGCGGAAGGTGCGCTTCCCCCCGGGGGCGGGGCCGTCCCCCTCGGCGCCCGCGGCCATGACCGCGGTGATCCCGTCGGGCACCGTCACTTCCGCGGTGTAGGTGACCCGCGCCGCGGGGCTGTCCTGGAGGGGCGCCACGGTCCGCGCGTGGTGGGGCTGGCACTGGCTGAAGAGGAAGGGGAGCCGCCGGCCCAACGTCTGGGCCGGGGAGAGCCACTGGAGGGCCACGGCGTCGGGCGCCGTCTCGTAGTCCAGGCGGACCCGCGACGTCCCCTCCGGGAGAACGAGCCGCAGCCGGCTCCCCAGGACCGCGTCGGGCTCGGCGAGGGAGAAAGCCACCGGGCGGCCGTCCCCGGCCGTCGCGGAAAAGAGCTTCAGGCCCCGGGTGTCGAGGTCCATGGGGCCAGTGCCGGGAGCCTCCAGCGCCAGGGTGGCCGAGCCCCGGATACGGCGCGCCGTGAAGTCCACCTCCCACGCGAAGTGGACGCTCCGCGTGCGGGGCTGGCCGGGATCGAAGTAGGAGTGGGGGTCGGTGCGGGCCATGGTCGTTCTTCACCCTCCGCGCGGGCGCCCGGAGTACGGGGCGCGGGAAACATGGATGTTGATTCTAGCCCAGCCAGGCGCCGGGCGCCAGCAGGCCTGTGGGCCACGCCTTCCGCGGGAGCCGCAAGGCCACGGGCGAGGCGGCAGCGCGCCTTCCGTGCTATGATGACGCCCCGGCGGAGGGCGCCGCGCGAGGGCGAGGATGGAAACCCCGAAGGAGACCCGTGAACGGCCGACCCCCGGCGGACCGCAGGATTTCATCCGCGAGACCGTCGCGCGGGACCTGGCTTCGGGCCGCCACCGGACGGTCGTGACGCGCTTTCCCCCCGAGCCCAACGGCTACCTCCACATCGGCCACGCCAAGGCGATCTGCCTGAACTTCGGCGTCGCCAAGGAATTCAGAGGGCGCTGCCACCTCCGCTTCGACGACACCAACCCGAGCAAGGAGGAGCAGGAGTACGTGGACTCCATCCAGGAGGACATCCGCTGGCTCGGGTGGGACTGGGGCGGGCACCTCTACTTCGCGAGCGACTACTTTGGCCAGCTCTACGCCTGGGCCGAGGACCTCGTGCGCGCGGGCAAGGCCTACGTGTGCGACCTGAGCGCCGATGAAGTCCGCGCCTACCGCGGAACGCTCACCGAGCCGGGCCGGCCAAGCCCCTACCGCGGCCGCGGCGCGGACGAGAACCTCGACCTTCTGCGACGCATGAAGGCCGGCGAGTTTCCCGACGGATCGCGCACGCTGCGCGCTAGGATCGACATGGCGCACCCGAACCTTAACATGCGCGATCCCGTCCTCTACCGCATCCTGCGCGCCACGCACCACCGCACGGGCGACGAGTGGTGCATCTATCCCATGTACGACTACGCGCACGGGCAGAGCGACGCCATCGAGGGGATCACGCACTCCATCTGCACGCTCGAGTTCGAGGCGCATCGCCCCCTTTACGAATGGTTCATCGAGAACCTGCCCGTGCCCCACAAGCCTCACCAGTACGAGTTCGCGCGCCTCAACCTCACCTACACCGTCATGAGCAAGCGCAAGCTCCTCGACCTCGTGCAGAACGGGTACGTGTCGGGATGGGACGACCCCCGCATGCCCACCCTCGCGGGCTACCGCCGCCGCGGCTACACGCCCGAGGCGATCCGCGCCTTCGCCACGAAAGTGGGCGTGTCCAAAGCCAATAGCACCGTGGACGTGGCCTACCTCGAAGAGTGCCTGCGCGACGACCTGAACAAGCGCGCGCCGCGGCGCATGGCGGTCTTGAGGCCCTTGAAAGTGGTCCTCGAGAACTACCCTGAGGGCAAGGTGGAGGAGATGGACCTCGTGAACAACCCCGAGGACGCCTCCGCCGGCACGCGCAAAGCGCCCTTCTCCAAAGTGCTGTACATCGAGCGCGACGACTTCATGGAGGACCCGCCCAAGAAGTTTTTCCGCCTGAGCCCCGGGCGCGAGGTGCGCCTGCGCGGCGCCTACTTCATCACGTGCACCGGCGTCGAGAAGGACGCGGCGGGAGAGGTCGCGGCCCTGCGCTGCACCGTGGACCTCCACACCCGCGGCGGCTCCTCGCCCGACGGGCGCTCGCCCAAGGCCACGCTGCACTGGGTCTCCTCCGGCCACGCCGTGGAGGCCGAGGTGCGCCTCTATGACAGGCTGTTCAAAGCCGAGAATCCCGACAAGGCGCCCGAGGGGCAGGACTACAAGGTCAACCTGAACCCAGACTCCCTCGTGGCGCTCGCGGGCTGCAAGCTCGAGCCCTCGCTCGCGGTCTGCAAGGCGGGCGACACCGTCCAGTTCGAGCGCCTCGGCTACTTCTGCTGCGACCGCGACAGCGCCCCGGGCAGGCCCGTCTTCAACCGCACCGTCACGCTTAAGGATACGTGGGCGAAGATCCAGAGGCGTGGAAAGTAGCGGCGCGGACGGAGCGCGCCGGGAACCCGAGATCG
>JAKAIJ010000168.1 GCA_021814355.1 Acidobacteriota bacterium | reverse complement strand
CGGCTATTCGCGCGGCTCGCGGCCTCGGAGGAGGCGGGGGACCACCTGAGGCTCGGTCTTACGGAGCTCGACCTCTGCGTCCCCATCCTCACCTTCGTCTTCGGCGAGGCCCAGCTGGGCGGCCGGGCGGGAGTGGTCTCGCTCCGGCGCCTCCACCAGGGGTTCTACGGCCTGCCGGAGGACCGGGAGTTGCTGCTGCGCCGCGTGGAGAAGGAGTGTCTACATGAGCTCGGCCACTTGGCCGGCCTCACTCACTGCGAGCGGTTCGACTGCGCGATGAGCTTCTCGAGCGCCGTGGAGCGGGTGGATATGAAGGAGGCGGCCTACTGCGCCGCCTGCCGGGACGGGCTGCGCGCGGCCTTCGCGCTGCCCGCGGCGCCATGAGCGCCGCAAGACCGCGTCCGGCCGGGAGAGCGAACCCGCGCCGGAGGGCGGGACCGGGGGACCGCCGCGGACGGGCGGCGCGCACGGGGGGTGCGCGGGGAACGAGGAGGGCGCCATGAGCGCCGACGTCGTGGACACGAAGCCTCGGACGCGGGAGGAGTACCGGTTCTGGCGGGAGTATTTCTGCCCCTGCGGCAACACACTTCGGCAGGAGCGATGGGTGAAGGTCTGCTACTACTCCGACCGGGTCGTCTACGAGGACGACGCGGGCGACTACCGGGAATACCGGGTGGGTGCCCCCGTGCGCGTCCCCTCGGGCCTCTCGAACGGCTGTCCGCTCTGCGGAAAGACCCTGCCGGTCCAGCGCTGCACCATCTGCCGGACGCCCACGCGGCTCCAGGAGGATGGGGAGCGCCTTACCGCGGAGGAGGGCTGGGAGCGCCGGGAGGCTGTGGTCTACTGCGTTTGCCTCGCCGGCCACGCCGTCAAGGCCGTGCACCGGGTGGACCGCTACCGGCTGTGGTGAGGCCGGCGCCGACCGCGCGGGCGGCGCTTTCCCAAGCAAAGACAGAATTCAGCGGAGAGAGCGCCGCCTTGCGGGCGGTGGCCCCGGACTTTCCCCTCCTGAGGCATGTTGTCAGCGGAGCGCAAGGGGGGAGTGGAGTCAAGCACGGTGGAGGGGAAGGGTCGAAAAATGACTTATTCAACATACCATGTAATCATTGATAATAAACGCTATAATATGAAAAATGGGGCAAATGCCCCGTAGCTGTTTCTTTATTTCATCAAAAACCGATATTTGCGTCCGGGCGCTCTTATAATAACACCTTGGGAAGAGGGAGCCACGGCTTCCTGATCTTTTTGGAAGATTTTCGGGAACAGGGAAGGGAAAGGAGGATGGCATGGGTAAGAGAGTCTGGATTCTGCTCGCCGCGATGCTGGTGTTCGCCGGCCTCGCGGTGCCCAGGTCCGCCTCGGCCGCCGAGAAGGCGGGCATGGCGGGCATGGAGACCTGCGCCACCTGCCACGAGAACGTGTCAAAGGCCTTCGCGAAGACCCCGCACATCACCAGCGCGCTGGGTTGCGAGGGCTGCCACGGCGGCGGCCAGGCGCACGTTGACGGCAGCGGCGACAAAACCAAGATCCGCGTTTTCAAGAACCTGACGCCTTCGGAGTCGTCCGAAGTGTGCCTGGGCTGCCACAGCAAGGGCGGCCAGACCCACTGGGCGGGCTCCACGCACGACAGCCGCAAGCTCTCCTGCGTGACCTGCCACGATCCCCACCCGAAGGGCGAGGTGCCGAAGGCCCTGCTCGCGAAGCCCCAGCTCGAGCTTTGCGCGACCTGCCACCCCGAGCGCCGCGCCCAGCTCTACCGTTCGGCCCACATGCCCCAGCGCGAGGGCAAGATGCAGTGCACCTCGTGTCACAACCCCCATGGGACGGTCACCGAGGGGATGCTGCTCCAGAACACCGTCAACGAGAACTGCTACTCCTGCCACGCCGAGAAGCGCGGGCCCTTCCTCTGGGAGCACCAGCCGGTCCGCGAGAACTGCCTGACCTGCCACGACGCCCACGGCTCCATGAACGCCAACATGCTGAAGGTGAAGTCGCCCATTCTCTGCCAGCAGTGCCACATGGGCCCGAGCCATCTCGGCCAGCCGTGGAGCTCCACCACGCAGACCCGGTCGTTCGCCCGCGGCTGCAGCAACTGCCACACCCAGGTCCACGGCTCCAACGACCCGACGCTTAGCCGCGGCGGCAAGACTTTCTGGAAATAGGAGGGCAGAGCAATGAACGCGAGAACGACTGTGAAACTCCTCGCCCTCGGCGTCGTGGCCCTGCTCTTCACGGGCGTGGCCGCCTTCGCCCAGGACTCCACGACCTCCGCCACCATCACGGCGGGGGGAGAGACCGTCTCGGGTGACTACCACTCGTCGCGCTTCGAGCAGTACGAGGAATACCCGAGCGGCCTGGTTCTCTTCGGCGCCGATTTCCTCTGGAACGCGAAGTCGGGCTACTACTTCAGCTTCGACGGCACGCACCTCGGCTTCGACGACCAGTACGGCATCTTCACGTGGGGCAAGAAGGGCACCTTCAAGCTCGCCCTTACCGTGGACGAGAACCCCCGCTGGTTCTCCAACCGGGGGACCTCCTTCTGGACCGAGCGGTACCCGGGGACGATGCAGTACCTCAACGCCGAGGTCGCCCCCGTGGACCTGCGCTACGTGCGCTCCAAGGTCGGCCTCTCCTTCGACTACATGGGCCTTGAGAACTGGGACTTCAAGCTCGCCTACAACCACGAGACCCGCCGCGGCCACCAGCCCTTCATGACGGCGGCCGACTACTACTTCGAGCAGGCCGCCCCGGTGGACTACCTCTACCAGGACTACAGCGCTTCGGCCAACTGGGGCTGGGACCGCTGGTTCGCGGGCGCCACCTACACCTACAACAAGTTCGAGAACAACATCCCGGTGCTCTACGTCAACTACCCGAACCCCCCGAACGCCGCTTCGCCCTACAAGTACAACCTGGCCCCCGACAGCTCCGCGTGGACCTTCGCGCTGAACGGCGGGGTCCTCCTCCCCCGCCGCCACCGCCTCGTGGCCAACATCAGCTGGGGTAGGATTGACGCCGACCGGGCGCTGCTCCCCAACGCCTACACCCCCGCCTTCAACGGCCAGATTGATACCTTCAACGGCCAGCTCCGCCTCACCGGCGAGCCCATCCGCTGGTTCGGGTACAGCGCCTCCTACACCCGGAACGAGCTGGACAACAAGTCCACCTACTACATCATCGGCACGGGCGCCAACGCCCGCGGCACGCGCCTGGTGGGCTTCAAGAAGACGGACTGGAAGGCCGAGGTCCACTTCGATCCGATCCAGCAGCTCCGCTTCGGCATCGAGTACGACGACCTGAAGACCGACCACCAGTTCCGCGAGTTCGAGGACAACACGCAGCACACCTGGAAGGCCAACCTGGACCTCCACTTCGCCCCGTGGGTCTCCTTCCGCATGTCCTACACCGACCAGACCCAGCGGGCCGGCGCTTTCAACGAGGCCACCGAGGCGCTTCTGTACCCCGCGGGCAACGTGCCCATTGATTGGGGCGCCACCCAGTTCGACATCGAGAACCGCGACTCCAAGATCTGGAACGCCGTCGCGATCTTCACCCCCCTCCAGGACCTGGCCATCAGCCTCTCCTACCAGAACAACAAGGACCGGTTCCCCGAGGACTACTTCGGGCTGCGCGACCGGAAGTACGACAACTGGAGCATGGACATCAACTACGCGTGGACGCGGCGGCTGACCCTCTACGCCAACTACATGGACGAGAACTACGAGAACAGCGTCTGGTCCATGTACATGGACCGCCTCGCGCCGGTCTCCGCGCTGGAGAACCAGTGGGGCCACCGGTACGACGACAACGTGAAGACCTACACCGTGGGCTTTATGTTCGACGCCGTGCCCGACCGGTTCGACCTGGCGTCCGACTTCGTCCACTCCCGGTCCGAGAGCGCCTCCGCCTTCACCTTCATCCCGGGCGGGAACACTCCCGCGGTGGGCACCGCGAGCGACGGGATCTTCGCCGGCGTCCAGTACACCGCGTACCCGCTGCTCTGGAACAGCTACACGAAGTGGACGACCAAGCTGAACTACCACTTCAACAAGCACCTGAGCGCCTCGGTCGCCTACATCCTTCAGAAGTACTCCGGCGACGACTGGGCCGAGGACATCGTCCGAAACTTCCCGCCCTCCCTGCAGGGCGCGAACCTGTCGGCCTGGCGCCTGTTGGGCGCCACCGTGCCCGACTACGACGCGGACGTCTTCCAGTTCATGGTCAAGTTCGCCTTCTAGCGTCGCGTCCCGAAGCGATGTCCCGAGAGGGGGGCTCTTGCCCCCCTCTTCAATTTTGTGGGTGGCCGGTGGGATGTTGAGCGGCTAGGCGCCTTGCCGTATCCTGTCCCCCCTGGAGGAGCCGTGGACGCCCCCGCGCGAAAGCCCGACTGGTTCAGGACGTCCATCCGCCGGCTCGCCGTGGGCGAGACCGCGAGCGCGGTCCTGCGGACCGTCTCGGAGCAAGGGCTCCACACGGTCTGCACCTCCGCCTCGTGTCCCAACAAGGGCGCCTGCTTCGCCGAGGGCACGGCCACCTTCATGATCCTGGGGGACGTCTGCACCCGGGCCTGCCGGTTCTGCAACATCGAGACGGGGCGGCCGGGGGCCGAGGACCCGGACGAGCCCCGCCGACTCGCCGAGGCCGCGGCCGCGATGGGACTGCGCTTCGTAGTGGTCACCTCCGTTTGCCGGGACGACCTGCCCGACGAGGGGGCGGGCGCCTTCGCCCGGACCATCCGGGCCCTGCGGGAGAAGATGCCCGGCGTGCGGGTGGAGGTGCTCACGCCCGACTTCTCGGGGCGCGAGGAGTGCCTGTGCGAGGTCCTGGGCGCCTCCCCCGACGTCTTCAACCACAACCTGGAGACGGTCCGGCGCCTCACGTCGCGCATCCGGACCAAGGCCAGGTACGAGCGGTCCCTGGCGCTGTTGGCCCGCGCCCGCGAGCTCTCGCCGCAGACCCCCACCAAGAGCGGCCTCATGGTGGGCCTCGGCGAGACCCGCGACGAACTGCGCGAGGCCTTCGCGGACCTCGCGGCGGCGGGCGTGGAGCGGCTTACCATCGGCCAGTACCTGCAGCCCTCGCGCCTGCACCACCCCGTGGTACGCTTCTACGAGCCCGAAGAGTTCGACGCGATGCGGGGGGAGGCCAGGGCCGCGGGGATCCGGGCCGTGCTGGCCGGGCCGCTGGTCCGCAGCTCGTACCATGCCGGCCAGTTCGTCGAAGAGCCTATCCCGGAATAGGGCGCGCCCCGCGCGTTCGCGGGGTCCTGGAGGGGGGATGTCCGACCACAGCGAGGTGCTCATTCTGGGAGGGGGCCCCGCCGGTTACGTGGCGGCCCTCCAGGCCGCCCGCAAGGGGTTCTCGGTGACCTTGGTGGAGCGGGAGGCCGTCGGCGGAACCTGCCTAAATCGGGGGTGCATTCCCACCAAGGCGCTGCTCTCCGCCACCGAGCCGCTGGACCGCCGGGCGGCCATGGCCGCCATGGGGCTCAAGGCCGAGGGACTCTCGGTGGACCTGCCCGCCCTGAGGGCCTTCTCCGCCGACTGCGCCTCCAAGCTCGTGAAGGGGGTGGAGTTCCTGCTCGAAAAGCGCAAGGTGCGGGTTGTGCGGGGGGAGGGGCGCTTCGACGCGCCGGGTCTGCTGGCGGTGGCGGCCTCCGACGGAACCACCTCGCGCCTCTCGGCGGACCGGATCCTGATCGCCACGGGCTCCCGGTCGCGGCCGCTGGCCCTCGCCCCGGAGGACGGGGAGGCCGTCGTCGGGTCGGACGCCCTGGTCACCGTGCCGAAGGTCCCGGCGCGGCTCGTGATCATCGGCGCGGGGGTCGTCGGCCTCGAGCTGGGGACGCTCTACCGCCGGCTCGGGTCGAAGGTCGTCTTCCTCGAGATG
>JAKAIJ010000167.1 GCA_021814355.1 Acidobacteriota bacterium | reverse complement strand
CGGTAAACTTTCGGTAAACATTTTCCCCCAGAGTGAGGAAGCCCCCCAACGCCAAAGGGAGCAACTCAATGAGAAATAAGGGGGGTATAATGGTGCGCCCGGCGAGATTCGAACTCACGACCTTCGGCTCCGGAGGCCGACGCTCTATCCAGCTGAGCTACGGGCGCGGAAGGAAGAAACAAGTTGGGGTGAGCGACGGGGATCGAACCCGCGACAACCGGAGCCACAGTCCGGGGCTCTACCAGCTGAGCTACGCTCACCGTGCGGGGCAGCCGCAGGGCTCTCCAGCTGAAATACTCTAATCCGAAGCGGGACGGTGGTCAAGGGACGGCGGCACGCCCTCGCACGGCTCCGCGTGGATGCTGACCCGCGCTACTCTCCCGTCGAGGGCGCGGACCCGCTCCTCGACCGCGTCCGCGGCGGCGTGGACCTCCGGCAGGCTCAGGGAGTCAGGAAGGGCGCAGGTGAGGGCCACCGACCAGCGGCCCGCCCACTCCCGGATCCGGACCTCCCGGCAGGCGACCACGGGGGGGACGGCGCAGGCCTCGCGCCGCGCCGCTGCCGCGAATTCGCGGTTCGCGCCCGTCACGTCCTCGCTCAGGGAGGGGCCGTTCTCCAGCGGCTCCAGGTGGACGTTTACCGCCCGGACGCGGGGGTCCGAGGAGGCCAGCGCGGCCTCCAGGCCGCTGGAGGCCTGGTGGGCCCGGACGAAAGGGGTCTCTGGGGGCCATTCCAGGTGGAGGTCCAGCTCGACGCCGCCGGGGGTCTCGTAGAGGGTGAGGTCGTGGACGCGCGCCCCTTCCCGCTCGGCGAAGGCGTGGGCGCGCTCCCAGAGCCCCTCGGCCTCCGTCTCCACGGGCTCCGCGTGGACCACCACGTCGGCCTTGCGGAAGGCCGCCTTCACCGCCGTCTCCACCGCCTCGGTGACGCCGTGGGCCCGCCCGAAGCCCGAGGCCCGCGGGAGCGCCACCGTGAGGTCCACGAAGTGCTGGTCCCCCGCCTCCCTCACCCGCACCGCCGACACGCCGAGCACGCCGGGAACCGCCAGCGCCGCGACGGTGGCGCGGCGGACGTGGTCCGCGGGGACCTGATCCGAGAGCTTCTCGACGGCGCGCCACCCGAGGCGGAAGCAGATGACGCAGACGAGGATCGCGACGGCGGAGGCGGCGATGGGGTCGGCCTTGGGAAAGCCGAGCTTCGCGAAGAGGAGCCCCACGAGGACCACCGCGGAGCTGGCGATATCACTGGAGAAGTGGAGCGCGTCCGCTTCGAGGGCCTGGCTGTGGGTCTTTTTGGCGACGCGGTAGAGCATCCGGCTCCGGGTGAAGTCCAGGGCGATGGACATGACGATCACACCGAAGCTCCAGGCGTTCACCTCGATCGGCACGGCCCGGAAGAAGAGCCGCTCGGCGGCCTCGTAGAGGATCCAGACGCAGGTGACGAGCAGCAGGAGGGTTTCGAAGAGGGCGGAGAGGCTCTCGATCTTCTGGTGGCCGTAGGGATGGTCGGAATCCGCCGGCCGGTCGGCCACGCTCACGGCGAACCAGGTCATGGCGGCGGCGAGCAGGTCGAGGCCCGAGTGGGCCGCCTCGGAGAGGATGCCGAGGCTGCCCGTGAAGAGGCCCACCGCCAGCTTCGAGCCGGTGAGAAAGGCGGCCACCGCCACCGACCCCGCCGCGACCCGCGCCTTTTCGTTCATCCCCCCTCCCGAGGCCTGGGTCTCAATCATACCCCAAGAAACTCCGCCGGCCGCAGACACCATGCGTTACCTATAGTAACATTCCCGGCGGGCCAGGGCCCGCCGCGGAACGGCGTCCTTCGGAATCCAGCGCCGGCGGCCTTTCAAGGGCGGGCGGGGCGCGGCACGTCTCTTGCTTCCCCTTGATTTCGAGGGCTACGCCATGCACGAAGCCTGCCCGGTGTGCGGAGGAAAACTCGAGGCCGAGGGGGGTGCCGTGGACTTCCTCTATTCGGGGGACACCGTGCGTTTCTGCGGCCTCCCGTGCCTGCGCATCTTCCAGCAGTTCCCGGAGGTCTACGCCCCGGGCGCCGACGAGGCGGAGACCGCCACCCCCCTCCTGGAAGACAGCAAGGCCTGAGGCCGCGTCATCCCCTTCCGACGAGCGCGCCGAGCAGGCGCGCGGCGAAGGCCGGCCGGCCCGATTTCAGCTCGTCGTAGACGAACCATCCCCAGAGAAACCCGTCTCCCCGCGGGGCGAGGCGCGCCCACACTCCCTCGTCCGCGCCCCGGTCCAGGGGAGCGGGCGGCACCCTGCCCCGCGAGATCTTGAATCCGCGGCGCCTCAGCTCCGCCTCGGCGGCGCGGCAGGCGGCCGCGGGGTTCGACACGGGGAGGAGGAGGGAGAGGGCCCGTGCGTGGAAGAGCGGGGCCCGGAAGCAGAGCCGCACCGCCTCGACGCCGCGGCCTAGAAGCCCGTCCAGGGCCGCCCGGAACGGGGCCTCCTCCGCCCGGAGCTCAGGGTAGAGGTTGAAGGCGAGCGCGCGGCCGAAGACCGCCTCGGGCCCCTTCTGGAGGTTGAGCGCCGCCGCGGACTGGCGGAAGAGTTCCTCGACCCCCGCCGTCCCTCGGTCCGACGCCGGGAGGAAGCAGTGGACCTGGAGCGGCCCGGGGTCGAACCCCTCCACCGCGGCGAGGAGCGCCGCGCAGCAGAAGGCGTCCGAGCCGGGAACGGAGAGCGCCGGCGCCGCGGCCCTGATGGTCGGGCTTCCCGCGTCGGGGGGGACCCACGGACCCTCGGCGACCCCGTCCGAGAGGTCGAAGAGCCAGAAGTTGTCCCCGCGGGCCCAGGCGTGCAGGTCCCGGGCGAGGTCTGGGGCGGCGGCGCAGAGGAAGACAACGTCGCATTTCCCGAGGCGGGCGCGCTCCGGCGACAGGCGGAAGAGGGCGGTGTCGCCGTCTAGGTCAAGGGCGGCCGCCTCGGAGCTCCCCGCCACCAGGACCACCTGGGCCGCCCGGACGCCCAGCGCCTCGAGGTGGCCGCCGAGGGCGTCCACGACCAGCGGGTCGCCCCCCACAACGGCGACGCTCAGCCGTTCAGCTTCCTCCATCGGCGCCTCCTTCTCCAGCGGAGGGAGGCGCCGCCTTGCGGCCCGAGAGCCGGTCCCATCCCCACCCGAGCGGCCCGGAGGCCGCGTAGATCTCGGCCATCCCCAAAAGAACCGCCCGGTGGTTCACCAACACGAGCACGAAGAGCGCCGCGAGGACGAACACGATGACCGGCGGGCGCCGCTCCCGCACGTCCAGCCCCTTGAACGAGTGGTAGCGGATCCGGCTCACCATCAGGCAGGCAAGGATAACCACGTAGGCGACCGTGGCCCGCTTGAGCCAGAGGGGCAGGCTGTCCTGCCCGTCCTGCAGGTAGTACAACGGCAGCACGGCCGCCGCGGCCGCGGCCGGGATGGGAAGCCCCACGAAGAACCGCTTATCCTGGGACTTGCTCTGGACGTTGAAGCGGGCCAGCCTCAGGGCGCCCGCCACCGGGAGTAGAAAGGCGAGGAGCCACCCCCAGCGGCCGATCTCGCCGAGGCCCCAGTGGTAGAGGATGAGGGCGGGGGCCACGCCGAACGAGAGGAAGTCGCTCAGCGAGTCCAGCTCCTTGCCGAACTCACTCGTGGTATTGGTCATCCGGGCGATGCGGCCGTCCAGCGTGTCCAGGACGCCCGCGATGACCACCATGGTGACCGCCAGGTCGAAGTCCCGGTGGGTCGCCGCCACGATGGCGTAATACCCTGCGAGCATATTGGCCACGGTGAAGAGGGAGGGGAGGAGGGCCACCCCCTTCTTCAGGGGAACGGGCCGCCGGAGGCCCGAGAGGCCGTTCACGGCGCCCCCCAGAGGGCCAGGGGGGTCGCTCCGGCCCGCACCCGCTGGCCCACCCGGACCAGCACCTCCACCCCCTCGGGGGCGTAGAGGTCCACCCGGGAGCCGAACCGGATCAGGCCGAACCGCTCCCCGCGTCCGAGAACCGCCCCCACGGCCACGAAGGGGACGATGCGGCGGGCGACAAGGCCGGCGATCTGAACCAATTCCAGCTCGCCCCGGGGGGTGGCGAGGCGGTAGCGGAGCTGCTCGTTGTCCAAGGAGGCCTTGTCGCTCCAGGCCGCGAGGAACCGCCCCCGGTTGTAGGTCATCTCCGAGACGGTGCAGGCCTCCGGGCTCCGGTTCACGTGGACGTCGAAGAGGGACATGAAGACCGAGATCTTGGTCCGCCCCCCCTCCCGCGCCACCTGGCAGACCCGGCCATCGGCGGGGCAGAGGAGGGCCCGCGGGTCCACGGTGGACACCCGCTCGGGGTCCCGGAAGAAGGCGCACACGAAGAGCCCCAGGGCCGCCGGGGGGAGCGCGGGCCAGACCTGGCCCAGGGCCACGAGGGCGGCGGCCAGGACGAGTAGGGGGACGGCGAACGGCAGGGCCTCTTCGCGGATCCTCATGGGACCTCCTTTTCTATTTTATCCTAAGGGCCTATCCGGAAATAGGGTGTGGCCGTGCGCCGGGAGGCGAGCTGTCCCCCGGCGCGCCGTTCCCGGGGCGGGAACGCCTTGACAGAATAGGGCTAAGTGTGTTAGTATCAGAGGCTTGTAGACAAGGGTTCGGGGACGGGGCTGTCATGAAAATCGTCTTCGCAGAGATCGCCAAGGAGACCCGCTTCGAGGAACCGGTGGCTGCCCAAGTGTTGGACCTCGGCTACAGCTACAGCGCCTCGGTGGAGGCGACGGTGCTGGAGGTGACCGCGGCCCCGATCCAGGGCGGCTGCCACCTCCGGGGGTCGTTCCCCTACCGGGGCACCATGCCCTGCGGCCGTTGCCTGACCCCCGTCCCGGTCTCCGGCGAGGCCCGTTTCTCCCTGAACTACTACCCCGCCTCCGCCGCCCCGCCCCGGGAGGAGGAGACGGAGGTGCCCCTCGAGGAGACCGAAGACCTCTATGTGGAGGAGGACCACGTCACCCCGGAGGCCCTCGTGACCCAGCAGCTCTACCTGGAGCTTCCCGAAAAGGTCCTCTGCGGCGACGGGTGCCTCGGCCTCTGTATCCGGTGCGGCGCGGACCGCAATCGGGGAGGGTGCTCCTGCCCCCCCGAGCCGGACCCCCGCTGGGACGCCCTGAGGACCCTCGACCACACCCGAAAGGAGTAACCGATGCCGAATCCCAAGCGACGCCACTCCAAGACGCGCCGCGACAAGCGCCGCACCCACGACGCGATCAGCCTGCCCCAGGTCGTGGAGTGCCCGAGCTGTCACGAGAAGAGGCAGCCCCACCGGGTCTGCCCCGCCTGCGGCCATTACGACGGCCGCGAGGTGGTGAAGGTCGGAGAGGCCTGAGCCGCCGATGGCCATCCGCATCGCCCTGGACGCGATGGGCGGCGACCACGCCCCCCTCGCCGAGGTCCTGGGGGCCGTCGAGGCGCACCGCCGCTTCGGCGTGGAGACCGTCCTGGTGGGCGACGAGCCCCGGCTGAAGGCCCAGCTCGAGAAGGCCAAGGCTCCGGGGCTCCTTCCCATCGTCCACGCCGAGGAGGTCGTCGCCATGGACGACCCCCCCATGACCCCCATCCGCAAGAAGCGGCGTAGCTCCCTCCGGGTGGCCGCGGACCTGGTGCGGGCCGGCGAGGCCCACGCCCTGGTCTCCGCGGGCAACACCGGGGCGGCCATGGCCACGGCCAAGCTCGTCGTCGGCGGCATCGAGGCGGTGGAGCGCCCCGCCCTTGCCACCTGGCTTCCCCACCGCCGGGGGGCGTCGCTCCTTCTGGACGTCGGGGCCAACAGCGACTGCAAGCCCGCCCACCTGCTCCAGTTCGCGGTCATGGGCAGCATCTTCGCCTCCCAGATGCTCCGGATCGAGGAGCCGCGGATCGCGCTGCTCTCCATCGGCGAGGAGGACGCCAAGGGCAACGACCTCACCAAGGAGGCCTTCAAGCTCCTCC
>JAKAIJ010000166.1 GCA_021814355.1 Acidobacteriota bacterium | reverse complement strand
TCGCCCGCAGAGGGCTCCTCCCCGCCCCGGACCGGGCGGGCCCACGCGAGCTCGGGGGGGCCGTCGCGGACCTCCTGTTGAATGGGCTCATGACCGGAAAGGAGAGCCCCTCCGCGGCCCGCCGTTCCTTTGCTCCGCGATCTCCTTGAGGAGGCGCTCCATGCGCACGCCGTTCGTCCCCATCCTTTCCGCCCTGGCTCTCGCCGCGCTCGCCTGCGGGCGCTCCGCAAATCGGGGTCCCATCGTCCTCGCGGGCAACGTGGAGGTGGACGAGGTGGTCCTCGCCTTCGAGGTCCCCGGCCGCATGGTGGAGCGCTCGGCCCAGGAAGGGGAGCGGCTGAAGCGGGGAGACCTGGCGGCCCGCCTCGACGACGCCGACATGGCCCGCGAGGCCGCGCGCGCCGAGGCCGCCGCCGCCGCCGCGCGGGCCCAGCTGACGGAACTGGAGCACGGCTCCCGCCCCGAGGAGGTCCGCCAGGGCGAGGCGGTCCTGGCCTCGACCCGGGCCGACCTCGACCGCGCCGCGGCGGACTTCGAGAGGGTCTCCGCCCTGCACCGGGAGGGAATCCTGGCGGAACGCGACTACGACGCCGCCCTCAGCGCGAGGGACATGGCGGCGGGCCGCTTCTCCCAGGCCCAGGAGTCGCTCGCGCTTCTGCGCCGCGGCCCCCGGGCCGAGAAGGTAGAGGCCGCCCGCGCCCAGCTCGCCCAGGCCGAGGCGGCGCTCGCGCTGGCTCGGTCGCGCCTCGAGAAGGCGCGGCTCTTGTCGCCCCTGGAGGGCCTTGTCCTCTCGAAACACGCGGAGCCCGGCGAGGTGCTGGCCGCCGGGGCGCCCGTGGTCACCGTCGCCGACCTCTCGAAGGTCTGGGTGCGCGCCTTCGTCGAGGAGACCGACCTGGGGTGCGTGAAGCTGGGCCAGCGGGCCGCGGTCACCACGGACACCTACGCCGGCCGCGCCTACGAAGGCCGCGTCTCCTACATCGCCTCCGAGGCCGAGTTCACCCCCAAGAGCGTGCAGACGCGGAGGGAGCGCGTGAAGCTCGTCTACCGGATCAAGGTCGCCCTTCCCAACCCCGACCTGGCGCTCAAGCCGGGCATGCCGGTGGACGTCACCCTCCGCGGCGAGGAGTGAGCCGTGGGAAGAAGAGGCCGAACGGGCGAACCGGCGAAGCGACCCACCCGCGGCGGGGCCGTCCCCGTCGCGCGCCCCCCGGTACACCCAGACGCCCCGCCGCCCCGTCGCCCCCCCGTCCACCCACGCCGTGCCGGGGCCTCGAAAGCAAGGGCAGCCGCATGATCCAGGCCGAAGGCTTGATCCGTGAATTCGGCGCGGTGCGGGCGCTGGACGGCCTCTCCCTCTCCGTGTCCCGGGGCGAGATCTTCGGCCTCGTGGGTCCCGACGGGGCGGGGAAGACCACCGTCCTGCGGGTGCTGGCGGGCATCCTACGACCGGACGGCGGCACGGCGCGGGTGGCGGGCTTCGACGCCGTGCGGGAGCCCCGCCGCGTCCAGGACCGCATCGGCTACATGAGCCAGCGTTTCGGGCTCTACGCGGACCTCACGGTGCAGGAGAACCTCGCGTTCTACGCCGACCTCTACGGCGTGGGAAAGAGTGAGCGCGAAGAGCGCGCAGGACGCCTCCTCGGCTTCTCGGGCCTCGCCCCCTTCCGCCGCCGGGCCGCGGGGGACCTCTCGGGCGGGATGAAGCAGAAGCTTGGCCTCGCCTGCGCCCTCATCCACACCCCCGAGGTCCTGCTCCTCGACGAGCCTACCAACGGCGTGGACCCCGTCTCGCGCCGGGACTTCTGGCGCATCCTCTACGGGCTCCAGAAAGAGGGGGTCACCCTCCTGGTCTCCACGGCGTACCTTGACGAGGCGGAGCGGTGCGACCGGGTCGGCCTGATGCACCGCGGAAAGCTTGTGGCCAGCGGCGCCCCACCGGCGCTCAGGGCCCGGATGCCCGGCGCCCTTCTGGAGGTGCGCACCGCGGAGACCCGGCGCGCCGCGGCGACCCTGCGCGAGGCGCGCCCTTCTTGGACCGTCGCCCTCTTCGGCGACCGGCTCCACGCCGCCGTGCCCGACGCCACCTCGGGCGGGGCCGAGCTGGAGTCGCTGCTTCGCGCCCGCGGGGTCGCCTTCGCCTCGGTGAGGGCGATTCCGCCCTCCCTCGAGGACCTCTTCCTCGCGCTTCTGAAGGAGGGCGCCGCGTGAACGCCGGGACGGCGGTCTCCCTGGAGGGGCTCACCAAACGCTTCGGTTCCTTCACGGCCGTGGACGGCGTGACGCTGGAGGTCCATCGCGGTGAGGTCTTCGGCTTTCTGGGCCCGAACGGCGCCGGCAAGTCCACCACCATCCGCATGCTCTGCGGCCTCCTCGCCCCCACGGCCGGGAGCGCCTCGGTGGCGGGCTTCGACATCGCGCGGGAACCCGAGGCCGTCAAGCGCCACATCGGCTACATGAGCCAGAGGTTCTCGCTGTACGACGACCTCCGGGTCGAGGAGAACCTCGACTTCTACGCGGGCGTCTATCACCTCTCCCCCGCCCGGCGCGCGGCGCGCAAGGCATGGGTCCTGGCCATGGCCGGGCTGGAGGCCCACCGGGGCCGGATGACCGGCTCCCTGCCCGGCGGGTGGAAACAGCGCCTCGCCCTCGGGTGCGCCCTTCTCCACGAGCCGCCCATCCTCTTTCTGGACGAACCCACCTCGGGCGTGGACCCGGCCAGCCGCCGCACCTTCTGGGACCTCATCTACGCCCTCTCGGACGGCGGCGTGACCGTCTTTGTGACGACCCACTACCTGGAGGAGGCGGAGTACTGCGACCGGCTCGCCCTCCTCTACCGCGGGGGCCTCGTGGCCCTGGGGGCGCCCTCGGCGCTGAAGGAGCGGCAGGCGCGGGAGCCGATCCTGGAAATCCGCTGCGACCGCCCCCGGGAGGCCCTGGCCGCCGTGTGGTCGGCCCCCGGCGTCGCCGGTGCTTCGCTCCACGGCGCCTCGATCCGCGCCGTCGCGCCCGGCGGGGAGGCGCTGGGCCCGGCCCTGGCGGCGCGCCTTGCCGCGGCGGGCTTCGCGGTCGAATCGGTGGCGGCGGCGGAGCCCTCTCTCGAAGAGGTCTTCGTCTCCCTCGTGGAAGCGAGGGACCGCGAGGCGGGGGAGCAGGCGGAGGTGGAGCGGTGAACGTCCGGCGAGTGAGGGCGGTGGCGTGGAAGGAGTGCCTGCACGTGGCGCGCGACCCGCGCGCCCTGGGGGTCGGGGTAGCCATTCCCGTGCTGCTGCTGCTCCTGTTCGGCTACGCCCTCACCCTCGACGTGGACCGGGTGCCCCTCGCGGTCTGGGACCAGAGCCGCAGCGCGGCGAGCCGGGAGATCCTCTCCCGCTTCGGGGGGTCGCGCTACTTCGTCCTGCTGCCGCCCGCCTCGGGCTACGGCGAGCTGGAGCGCGCACTGGACCGACGCGAGGCGGTCCTCGCCCTGGTGGTTCCCTCGAACTTTGGGCGCCTCGCGGGAACGGGCCGCGCCGCCCGCCTCCAGGTGATCGCGGACGGCAGCGACCCCAACACCGCCGCCCTGGCCATGAACTACGCCCGGGCCGTCGTGGACGGCTACTCCGCGGACCTCCTGCTGGAGCGGGTCCGGCGGGCGGGGGCCGCGGCTCCCCGCGTCCCCCTCGACCTGAGGGTCCGGGTCTGGTTCAACGCCGGCCTGGAGTCGCGCCTCTTCATCGTGCCGGGCCTCATCGCCGTCATCATGATGATCATCGGCGGCATGCTCACCTCGCTCACGATCGCCCGGGAGTGGGAGACGGGGACCATGGAACAGCTCATTTCCACGCCCGTGCGGCCCGCCGAGATCGTGGCGGGAAAGCTGGTCCCTTACTTCGCCCTGGGTTTTTTCGACCTCGCCCTGAGCGTGGCCTCGGGACGGTGGCTCTTCGGCGTCCCCATCCGGGGGAGCCTGCTGGTGCTCCTGGCCTTCTCCTCGGTCTTCCTGGCCGGCGCGCTGGGCCTCGGGCTGTTGGTCAGCGCCGTCGCGAAGCGGCAGCTCCTCGCGGGCCAACTTGCCTTCGTCGTCACCTTTCTGCCGGGGTTCCTCCTCTCGGGCTTCATGACCGATACCGCCAACATGCCGGCGGCTTTGCAGCTCCTCTCCCACGCCGTCCCGGCGCGCTACATGGTGACCCTCCTGAGGAGCCTCTACCTCAAGGGCCTGGGCCCCGGCGCCCTGGCGGGCGAAGGCCTCTTCCTGCTCGCCTTCACGGCGCTGGTCCTGGCCCTCTCGGTGGGGGCGCTGAAGAAGCGGATCGGGTGACGCCGTGCTCGACCCCCTGAGGGCCATGCTGAAGAAGGAGTTCGTCCAGGCCCTGCGGGACCCCCGGATGCGGGCCGTCCTTCTCGTCGTGCCGGTGATCCAGGTCCTCGTCTTCGGGTACGCGGTGACGACGGACGTGCGCGACGTCCGCCTGGCGGTCCTGGACCTCGACCGCTCCCCCGAGAGCCGCGAGATCCTCTCCCGCTTCACGGGGGCGGGCTACTTCCGAGTGGTGGCGCTCCCCGTGGACGACGGCGAGCTCCGGGCGCTCCTGGATCGGGGCCGCGCCCGGGCGGCGCTCGTCGTGGACCGGAGCTTCGGCGCCGACCTCCGGGGCGGGCGCACCGCGACGGCCCAGCTCCTGCTCGACGGCACCGACTCCAACTCCGCCTCCCTGGTGGCGGGCTACGCCTCGCGCATCGCCGGGGAGTGGTCCCGGGAGATCCTCGCCGCGCGCTTCGCCCGCGCCACGGGCCTGCCGCCGCCCCCGGCGGCCGTGACGGTGGAGGCGCGGGCCTGGTTTAACGAGAACCTCGAAAGCCGGAGTTACTTCGTTCCCGGCGTCATCGCCCTCCTGCTCATGGTCACGACGCTCCTGCTCTCCTCCATGGCCATCGTCCGGGAGAAGGAGTCGGGCACCATCGAGCAGGTGATGGTGACCCCCATCCGCCGGTGGGAGTTCGTCCTGGGCAAGACCCTGCCCTTCGTGCTGATCGGCTACCTGAACGTCTCCCTCGTGACGACGGCGGCCGTGCTCTGGTTCCGCGTTCCCGTCCGGGGAAGCCTGCTCCTGCTGGCCGCCGCCACGGGGCTCTACCTGATGAGCCTGCTCGGCGCCGGGCTCTTCGTCTCCACCGTCAGCCGCACCCAGCAGCAGGCCATGATGACCACCTTCTTCTTCACCATGCCCTTTCTCCTCCTCTCGGGCTTCATCTACCCCATTGCCAATATGCCCGCCCCGGTGCGGGCCCTCACCTACCTCAACCCTTTGCGCTACGTCCTCGTCGTCGTCCGCGGGATCTTTCTGAAGGGGGTGGGCCTTCCCATCCTGTGGCCCCAGCTCCTGGCCCTCGCCCTCTTGGGCGTAGCGGCCCTTGGCCTCGCCGTCCTTCGCTTCCGCAAGACGATGCGCTGAGCGGAGGCGGGGGTCCCGCGCAGCGCGCGTCGGCGGACATGCGGCGCGCGGCCCGGCGCGGGACTGCCGGAGCCTGTTACCCGCGTCACGGCTTTTGCATCTTTTGAGCCAGACGACTCTTCGGCGGGCGCCCGGAACAGCGGCCTGCCGGACTCCGCACAGGGGGACAGACGATGAAACGGACCCTGGCCGCATCTCTTTTTGTCGCGTGGGCCGCGGGCCTCCCGGGAACGGGAAGCGCCGCCCGGACGCCGACGCCCGTTGCGCAGGCCCATGTCCTGGAGGTCACCCTCGACGAGGCCGTGGCCCGGGCCAAGGAGGGCAACGCCCTCCTGAAGGCCGCGCGAGCCGACGTCCAGGCGAAGGAGGGGCAGATGAGGCTTGCCCGCTCCACCTTCATCCCCAACCTCGCCTTCACCGAGAACTACAGCCGCACGAACAACCCCGTCTACGTCTTCATGGGCAAGCTCACGCAGGCCAACTTCACGATGCAGGATTTCGCCATC
>JAKAIJ010000165.1 GCA_021814355.1 Acidobacteriota bacterium | reverse complement strand
GAGCTCCTCCTCCGCGGTCTCTCTCGGGTCGTGGAGCCGGTCGCCGTAGGTGCTCTCGAGGATCAGGTAGTCGAGGGGCGGAAGGTTCTCGGGGTCCCGGATGATGGGCATCCCCTTCCGGCCGAGGTCGCCGGTGAACCCCACGGAGAGGCGCCTGCCGCCCGAGGCCAGCTCGAGGTGGACCATCGCCGAGCCCAGGATGTGGCCCGCGTCATAGAGCGTCGCGGTGACCCCCTCCGCGAGGCCGCAGGGGCGGCGGTAGGAGGCGGTCACGTACTGGGCCAGGGCCCGCGCCACGTCCGCTTCGTCGAAGAGCGGAGGGACCACCTTGCGCCAGGGCTGGGGGTCCCGGCGCTGGCGCTTCTCGAGGAACCGGGCATCGTGGGCCTGGATCCGGGCGGAGTCGGCCAAGACGAGCCCGGCCACCTCCCGGGTGGCGGGCGTGCTCAGGACGTTCCCGGAAAACCCCTGTTTCACCAGGAGGGGGTAGCCGCCGCAGTGGTCCAGGTGGCCGTGGGTGTTGACCGAGGCGGCGACCGCGGAAGGCTCGAAGGGGAACCCCCCGTTCCTGCGCCGGACCTCCTCGCGGTGGCCCTGGAATACGCCGCAGTCCAGGAGAACCCGGGACGCCGGGGTTTCGAGAAGGTGCTTGCTCCCCGTCACCTCCCCCGCCGCGCCGAACGCCGTGAGCCGGACCATCCCCTCTCCCCTATCTCGTCCCCGCGGGGGACGCAGGGCCGCCGAGGGCGTGGAGCCGCTCGTCCGCCTCGCGAAGGCGGTGGACGAGCACCTTGATGATCCCTTCCGCGATCTCCACCTGCTCGCGCAGCACTTCGTAGAATTCCTCGCTCCCGATCTTGAGCACCTCGGTCTCGCCCGCCGCCACCGCGTCGGCGCTGCGTTTCTGGGCCTCGAGCACGGCCATCTCGCCGAAGGCCTCCTTCGGCCCCAGGACCGCCAGGGCGCGCCCCTCCTTGCGGATCTGGACCCCTCCGCGCATGACCACGTAGAGGGCGTCGCCCATCTCGCCCTCCTGGAAGACGACCTCGCCGTCCCGGAGAGTGACCACCTCGGCGGCGCGCGCCACGGGCGCCAAGTCCTCGCCGGGCAGCTTTTCGAAGATGGGCACGCTCATGAGGAAGAGGATCTTCTCCACCGTGCTGTACATGGGTGCCTCCCGGTTCTCCATCCAAGCCGCGGCCCGGCGCGCCACGACCGGGTCGGGGTCTCGGGCCAGCGGCGCCATGCGGGCGCGGTGCTCCTCCCCCCCCAGCGCGCAGACCGCGGCCAGGGCCCCCTCGCGGGCCAGGGGTTCCGCGTCGTCCAGCCGGGAGAGGGCCGCGGGGAGGACGCCCGCCTCGCGCCGCTCGACGGCCGCCTGGAACCCCACGAAGGCGGCGTAGGGGTTGTCGTCCTGGCAGAGCCTCTTCAGGAACTCGAAGGGCGCCGTCGGCGGCGGGGCCAGGTCTCCAGCCGCCGCGAGGATCCTCTCCGGCGGGAGGTCCTCGAAGAAGGGCATGACGCGCCGTTTGAAGGCGGGCTCCAGCAGGTTGTCGAGCACCTCGAGGGCGGTGGCGCGCTGGGTCGCCAGGGTCATGTGGCGCAGCACCAGCCCCACCTCGGGGCGCGGGTAGCGCAGTTCCAGCAGCCGCAGCACCCTCCGGCCGCAGCGCCGGAGCCTCAGCGCCACGAAGTCCGCCAGGAGCGGGGTTCCGTAGGAACCCCGCGCCGCTTCCCAGGAGGCCATGAGCCGGTAGGCGTCCAAGAGCTCGGCCTCGACGCGGGCGAGGACCTCCGCGGCCGGAAGCGGCTTGAGCCCGAGGTCCTGGCGCAGGGCCCCCATGGCCGCGAACGTCCGCAGGCGGACTTGGCCGTCCGCGGGCGGCGCCAGGGCCCGGAGGGCGTCGAAGGCCCGCTCGTCCCGGATTCCCTTGGCGATGCGCGGCACGAGCAGCCGGACGGCGCGCCGCGTGTCCGCGTCCGCGAGCAGGCGCATGAGTTCGGGCAGGGCGGGCGGCCCGATGGCCGCCAGCGCGCGGCTGGCACGGCGCCGGTTGGACTCGCTGGCGAGCGCCTCGAGAAGGACGGGGACCAGACGGGGGTCCGCCGCGGAGGCCGCCGCCTTGAGCGCGGCTCCGCGGACCTTGGGCTCGGGGTCCTCCAGCAGCCGCCGAAGGGGCCGGTACCCGGCGGGGCCCAGGCGCCTCAGGATCTCCGCCGCCTCCATGCGGCCCGCGGGCCTGGGGTCCGCCAGGAGCGTCTCGAGGCGGCCGCCCCCGAGCACCGCCCCCTCCACGCCGCCGTGGCGGATGAGGCCCACCGCGGCGGCCACCCGCACCGGCCTCTTGGCGTCCGCCAGACCGGCCGTCACCCGCTCGATGGCCTCGTCGCCCTCGATCGCGCACACCGCCTCCACGGCCGCCGCGCGCACCTCGCCCGCCTCGTCCCCCAGCGCCGCGCGCGCGCCCTTCAGGGCTCCTGCGTCCCCGAGGGCCGCGATGCGCAGCAGCGCCTGCTCCCTCACCTTTGGGTCCTCGTGGGCGCAGAGCCCGCAGAGCGCCTCGCGCAGCTCGGCCGAGTCCTCCCCACCGAGGCGCTCCAGGCTGTGGAGGACCATGGCGGTGTCGCGGGACGAGAGCGCCCGTAGCAGGACCTTGCGGCTCTCGGAGTCGAGGACGAACTCGTGGTCCACGTCGAAGGCGCCCGCGAGCCCCGAAACGGAGGCCTCCAGGGCCCGCAGGTAGAGGCGCCGCACCCGGGGCAGGAGCGCCAGCCAGAGCAGCGCCACCGGCAGGGAGAGCAGCGCCATCTGGCGCACCGGGACCTGGAGCGCCGCCAGGACCACCAGCGCGAGGCCCCCCAGGCCGTACGAGATCGGCTTCACGGCGGTGTCCAGCAGGGCCCGGGTCTTCGCTTTCACCCCAGGCGAGAAGGGCACGTAGAGGACCTGGAGGACGGTTTCGTGGATGGTGTATTGGAGGCCGTTGTCGCTGAACTTCATCAGGCAGGCGGCGGCGAGCCCGCCGAAGATCAGGAGCGCGCCGCTGGAGCCCGCGAAGCAGGCGGGCATCACCAGCATGGCCGCCAGAACCCCCAGCCGCCGCAGGACGCGGGGCGTCACGAAGAGCTGGAAGAGGAGGCCCGCGGCCCCGGCGGCCGCGTAGAAGAGGCTGAAAAACCGCGCCAGCTCGTCCTCGCGGAAGGTGGAGCGGGCGATCATCTTGAACTGGTAGTCCCCCACCGTGAGCGCCACGAAGATGAGCAGGATCATCCCCGAGAGCGCCCGGACGTAGGGGCTCTTCAGGACCCGCGCCAGGGGTTCTCCGCGGCCGCCCCCCCGGCCCACCGCGCCCAGGGCCGGGCGGTACCCCGAGAGCGCCCGCGCCAGCGCCGCCATCGCGCAGAGGAGGCCCACCATCACGAGCAGCAGCTGCGGCGTGCCCACGGCCCTCACGATCAGGCCAGCCGTGACGCCGCACACGATCACGCCCAGGATCCGCGCCGACCCGATGAACCCGAAGAGGCGCTTGGCCGAGCGCGGATCGTGGAGGTCGTTGGCCAGCGTCCAGAACTGCATGATGAGGAGGTTCGCCACCACCTCGGTCCAGATGTAGAAGACCGGGTAGACCCATGAGACGCCGCCCCGCACGAGGAGCCAGACGCCCACGTAGCTGCCGGCCCCCACCGCCAGCGCGGCGAGAATCTGCACCCGGCGGCCCACGCGGTCGCTCACCCGGGCGTAGAGGACCGCCACGAGGGCCGAGGTGACCCCGAAGAGGACGAACATCCAGGGCAGCGCGGCGACGCTGTAGCGGCTGAGAAAGAGGGTGTCGCGGACCGTGCGGCCCAGAATGAAGACCGCGCTGGCGCAGAAGAGGTAGGCGAAAAGGAGCGCCGTGCGGGCGCCCTCGCCGGGCCGGATTCCGAACAGGCGCTCGGCCAGACCGGCCGCGGGCGCGGCGGCGATCTCCCCCGGATAGCCCGGTTTCTCGTCGGCGTCCATCTCTGGGAACGAGGATAGGCGCGGCCGCGAGGCCCCGTCAAGGCTAGGGCCTGTTCACAGTAACGGGCGAATGGGGGACGAGCGTCCTGCTGCTACGGGGCGCGGCGGGAAGCGGCGTCCCGGCGCCGTGGGCCACCTCCGTCGCCGGACTTCGGCCTCGCTGCTCACCTTTCCCCGCTTCGAAGAGGGCTTTCGCATTCTTGTCCGCGATTACCGCCGTCGGATTAGATCTACTGCCGCTGTCCGCAGGAGGGGCACGCGAGGGCCCGCTTGGGGAGCGGGCGGCGGCAGTTGAAGCAGAAGCTCTCGCGGGGAGCCTCGCGCGCGGCGATGCGCTCCCGGATGTCCGCCAGCTCCCGCTGGCGCTCCGGCGTGGCGCGCACGCGCCTCAGGTCCGAGAGCAGCTCCCCCGCGGCGCGGTAGCGCTGGCTCAGGTCCCGCGCCATGGCCTTCACCACCACGTCGCTGAAGGCCTTGCTCACGGCGCGGTTCTTGAGGTTGGGCGGGGTGAACCGCCCCGCCGCGACCATCTCCTCGATGCGCGAGGGGTTCAGGTCGAAGAAGGGAAGCACCCCCGTGACCATCTCGTACATCATCACGCCCAGCGAGTAGACGTCGGAGGCGTAGGTGGCGCGGCCTTGGAAATGCTCGGGGGCCATGTAGGGCGGCGAGCCGATCCGGGTCGAGGCGTAGGCCTCCTTGCCCAGGAGGCGCGAGATGGAGAAGTCCACGACCTTCGCCTGGCGGTCCTTCGTGAGCAGGACGTTGGAGGGGCGGAGGTCGCGGTGGAGCACGCCCTTGCCGTGCGCGTAGGCCACGGCGTCGGTCACCTGGACGGCCCAGGCGAGGGCCTGCGCCTCCAGGACGCTGCCTTCGCGGGTGAGGAGGTCCGCCAGCGACTCGCCCTCCACGTACTCCATGACGATGAAGAACGTCCCCGACTCGGGGTCCTGATCCGCCGTGAGGACCGAGACGATGTTGGGATGGTCCAAGGGAGCCATCAGCTTGGCCTCCCCAACCAGCTCGTCGGGCGCAAGGTTCTGGCGGTGCGGCACCTTGAGCGCCACGCGCTTGCCGATAAAAGTGTCCTCGGCGAGGTACACCGCGCCGAAGCCCCCGTTGCCGAGCGCCTTTTCGACGCGGTACTTTCCGACCTTCTGGTCCTTCAGGAACATGTCTCCGCGGCCCGGAGGCAGTATACCGCGCCGACGCGCGGCCAGCCACCGGGTCGCCCGCGGCGCTTGACGGAATGGGGGCTGCGGGGGCATCATGCCCCTTGCGCAGGAGGTCTCCCATGGCCGTTTGTCTCCCCGTCCGCGCCGCCGCCTCGGCCGCCGTTCTACTTGCCCTCGCCCTCGGCGCGGGGGCTCAGGCGCCCGAGAAGCTCGCGGCGCTGCTCCCCGTGGTAAAGGAGGCCGACGGTCTCGCCTCCCAGGCCGACGCCCGGATCTGGAGCGGCTTTCATTTCAAGGAGGTCCCCCTCGTTTTCTTCGACGGCGCGACCCGCCAGGCGCTCGTGGCCCACTTCCAGCCCCTGCCGGAGGGTTTCTCGCCGGCCGACCCCGCCCTCCCGGGCACGGGCTACGGCTCCCTTCCCGCGGGGACCCTTGCCGTCCAGGGGAGCCAGCCTCTCGGCGGCCGCCTGGCCGCCTGGGTGGACGCCTCCGCCGCGGCGGGAGCCCTCACCGTGCGGACCCTCTACCGGGAGGCCTTTCGGGTGCGGCTCCAGTACATGGGCGTTCCGCCGCCCCCCCCGCTTCCCGCCGCGGGCTACCCCTCGGAGGACCCCGAGAACGCCGCCCTACTCCGCGCCGAGGCCGCCCTCGCGGGACGCCTCGCCGCCGCCCCCCGCGACCAAGCGGCCGGGCTCGCCGCGACCCTCGCCGCCCTGCGGACCCGCCGGCAGGCGCGCCTCGCCCCCGAAGTGGCGGCGTGGGAGAACGGCCGCGAGGTGAACGACGGCCTGGCCGAGTACGCCGCCAGCGCCGCCACGGGCGACCGGACCCCCGTCGCCATCGG
>JAKAIJ010000164.1 GCA_021814355.1 Acidobacteriota bacterium | reverse complement strand
GCACGGCGTTGGCCACCGCCTCCTGGGCGATGCGGTAGAGGACGCACTTCACCTCGGGGGAGACCTCCGCCAGCGCCGCGGCGCCCACCGCCTCGAGCCGGAACTGGGGCCCCGGGACAGGGGCGAGCCGCCCCAGCGCGCCCACGAGGTCCAACTCCTCCAGCTCGGGCGGGCGCAGGTCGGCGATGACCCGGCGGCACTCCTGCGCCCCCTCCGAGAGCAGGGAGGAGACCCGCCCCAGCTCCTGGTGGATGGCGGGGGCCGCGGGCCCCAGCGACTCGTGCGCCGCCGCCAGGTGGAACTGCGCCGCGGCCAGATACTGGGCCAGGCCGTCGTGCAGTTCGTGGGAGAGGTGGGTGCGCTCCTCCTCCTGGGCCCTCAGGAGGCGCTTTACCAGGGCCGCGAGCAGCGAGTGGCTCCGGGCGAGGGTCTCCCGGTAGCCCCGGCTCCAGAGCCGGGCCAGAAGGCCGCCGCCCGCCGCGATGAGCAACAGGGTGAAGCCCCAGGCCAGGTACCCGGTGGTGCGGACGGGGGCCAGCACCTCCTCCCGGGGGACGGTGGCCACCACGCCCCACCGGGTGCGGGGCACATAGGAGGTGGCGTAGAGGTAGGGGAGGGAGTCCACGTGGGGCCCTTCACCGGGGCCAGCCGCGCCGTCGAGCGCCTCCTGGGCGGGGAGGAAGCTGGAGAGGAGGTAAACGGAGCCGGTGCCGGGGCGGAGGAGGGGGTCGGAGGCCCAGACCACTCGGACGTCGCCGTTCTCGCGTTCCACGATTTCGAGGTGGAAGCCCGAGGAGTAGGAACGGTAAGCGCCCAAGGTGTATAGCAGGGGCTTCGGAAGGACCTCCACGAAGACTATGTACCCGTCGGTATGGCCCTTGCCGTCCGCCAGCGGGACGGGAAACTCCATCCGGCTCCGCCCGTCCATTCCCCGGTGGGGCGAGCAGGCCGGCGTAAATCTCGTGTCCAGGCAGGGGGCCGGGCAGAGGAGGGTGGGGTCGCCCACGCCGCTTTGAGGAAGCCACCGTCCCGTCCGGTCCGCCACCCCCGCCGCCGCGAAGCCCGCCCCCCGAGCGAAGGCCCCCAGCAGTTCGCGCTGGCGCGCGTCGCCCTCGCCCCGGGCCAGGGCCAGCCGCAGGGAGCCCGCCCGCGCCCCATCCTCGAGAATCTCCCGGGAAATCATGGCCTTGGAATAGAGCCACCCGTTCAGCCGCGTGGCGGTAAGGTGGGTGATGGAGGCCAGGTTCTCCTGCGCCCGCCGGGTCACCTCGCGCCGCTGCCGCGCCTGGGCGAGGAAGGCCGCCGCCGCCGCCCCCGCCAGGACGCACAGAAGGAGCACCGCCCCCGCGCGGCGGAGCCACGGCCTGCGGTCCTCGAGACGGATCACCTCCATCCTGCGAAGCCTCCTATTCATATGAACGGGAAGGAGTTAGCCTTTCAGCTCGGTGCTCCTGCCTGCGCCGCGAGCGTCGCCTGCCTGTGAGTCGTACACAGACAAGCGGCAGGCAGGCGGCTTGGCGAGGCCCGTCCCGGCGGGGCCGCTGGTGCGCGCGGACCCAGGACCCGGGCCTCCCGCGCGAAACCAGCCTCCCTTCCCGCTACCGCCTCGACGCGACCCTCCGCAAAAGACCAGTCTTCTCAGCGTCTTGACAGCAACCAAGTCTACTTTGGTAATCTAACCTTAATCCAAAACCTCTGCGATTACCAGAGCTGCGGCCCAACCTCCTAGATACTTAAATATACTTTATTTTTTCAGCTTAACCAGCGAATCAAGACCGAAAAGTGTTTCACCGTGAAACTCCATCTCCAGATGGAGGCACTCCACCCCGGGACGCATTAGCGTGGGACTATCGGGGCCGTCCGTGCCCCGGGAGAGGATGCCATGGGAGGATATCCGGACGAGGTAATCCAGAAGGTGTGGGAAAGGGCGAGGTCCGTGGCCTTCGCCGATCCCGGCAAGTGGCGGCTGGACTATCACTGGGCGTGGATTTGCCGGCGCGACTACGGCAACGCCCGGAGTCCCTTCGGGTGGCAGATCGAGCGCGAAGCCCCCACGGGGTGCGACCTGCTTTGCAACCTGCGCCCCGGCAACATCTGGTGGGCGAGCGACTCGGAGGCCGCGGGGGCGCTTCCCCCGCCGTGCAGGATGCAGGGGGCCTCCGCATCCGGCGAGGTGACCTGACCGTGGGCCTGCCCGTTCTCCAGCGGGAGGCCTGCCAGGTTCTGGTGGGGCTCACCGACCACCCCGAAAGCCGCCGGGCGGAGCGGGGCTGCCCCCCCGATTGGCGGACCTACGGCCCCTTCCACAGCGAGGCCGCCGCGCGGCGGTGGGAGCGGACGATGCAGACGCTGCCCGGGTACGCCGCCGCGGGCCATGGTTCCGGCTGGCGCTACGGTTTCACCTACAGCGCCCCGGATGGCCGCCCGGACCCCCGCGCGCCCACCGCGTCCTGAACCGCCGCCGTGCCGGGTAAGGAGAGCAGCGTGAAGAAAAAACTTCTCATCGTGGACGACGACGCCCGGGTAAGGGTGGTGCTGGTGACGAGCTTCCGGATGCGAGGCTACGAGGTGGTCCCCGCCGCCGACGGCGAAGAGGCGGAGCAGCTCGCCCTGACGGAGCGTCCCGACCTCGTCATCCTCGACGTGATGATGCCGAAGAAGAACGGCTTCGCGGTCTGCCGCGACCTCAAGTGCGACCCGCGGTTCGGCCAGGTCCCGGTCATCCTGTTGACCGCCAAGGACCGGGAGGCCGACGTCTACTGGGGCCTGGACTGCGGCGCGGACGCCTACGTCACCAAGCCCTACGACCCCCGCCAACTGGAAGAGCTCGTGGTCGAGCTCCTGCAGGAAGCCGCAGACGGCAAACGGAAGATCGCCTGGACCGGGCTGCCCGCCGGCTGGCGGCTCGAGGAGGAGTTCGAGCTCCGGCGCGCCGGCGGCGGGGACCCGCTGCTCGTCGAGCTGACCCTCCCGTTCCGCGAGGCCGAGGTGTTCCGGCAGAAGTACGGGCAGGCGAAGTTCCGGGGGGTGGTCCACCGCACCGGATGGAGGCTGCACGAGGTGCTGAAGGACTCGTGTCCCTCGGCGGCCCTCGGCCAGCGGCCCGACGACACCTTCGTGCTCGTCCTCCCCAAGGGGGAGGAGAAGCGGGTCATGCGCGAGGTCCTGCGCGCCACCGAACCGCTCCTCCACAGCTTCTACGATGACGAGGACAGGGCCCTGGGCGCCGTCCTCGCCACCGATCCCATGACGTCGCAGACCGTCGAGGTCGGCCTGCTCCGCCTCTGTTGGCGCGACGCTACAGAGAGGGCTTAGCGGAACGCCGAGAACCCCGGCGCGGGCCGGGAGGGGCGGGACGATCTCCTCTCGCCCGGAGGAACAGCGCAGCCAAGCAGATGGGCGGGAACCACACCGGAGAGGGACAGTGCAATGACGACGCCCGAGCGATCGCAGAATCCGCCTCAGCCCCAACTTCCTCTTCCGCCGAGCGGCCGGCCCACGGCCGACGGCCACCGCCAGGACGCCTATCCCTACGGCGGCTACCCGGCTTATCCGGGCTACCCCGCCCCCGCCGGGGAGCTCGACCTCAGGAGCGTCGTCCACCTCGTGAGGACCTACCATCGTCTGGTGGCGGGCATCGTGGGCACGGCCCTCCTCTCCGGCCTCCTCTACGCATTCCTCGCTACCCCCCAGTACGCGGCCAGGTCCACGGTCTTCATTGACCGCGGCACCAACACGGCCGTCAAGGAGCTGGACCAGAGCGCGGTCATTCTGGACAAGGAGGAGGTCTACTACGCGTCCCAGCTCGGCATCATGAGCAGCAAGGAGGTGGCCCAGCTCGCCGTCGCCTCCGCGGGGCTCGCCGGCCATCCCGCCTTCGCCGGCGCGAGGGATCCCGCCGACGTCCTCCTGCGCTTCACGAAGATCACCCGCCGCAGGGACAGCGCCCTCTTCGACATCACGGTCGAGGCGCCCTACCAGAACGACGTCGCCGCATGGTCCAACGCCCTGGCCGACGCCTACTCCCGCTTCACGCTGCTGCAGAACGCCCAGTTCGTGACGGACGCAAACAAACTGGTCATGGAGCAGACCAAGGAGCTGCAGCAGAAGTACTCCGAGATGCAGAAACAGTACGGCTCCCTCCTCGCCCAGACGGGCAGCTACTACCCCCAGAACCAGAAGGCCATCCTCGACGCCCGCATCCAGAGCCTCGAGGAGCGCAAGAGCGAGGTGCTCGTCGGCAAGGAGCAGTCCTCGGCGCTCGTCTCCCAGCTTCGGCGGGTGCAGGACCCGGGCCGCGACCCGCTCTCCATCGCCGCCGTGCGCTACGACCCCACGATCCAGGGCTTGGCCCAGCAGTACGAGGCGCAGGAGAAAGAGCTTGCCCAATTCCTCACCCAGTTCACGCCCCAGTATCCGCCCTACGTCAAGAAGAGGGCCGAGCTCGCGACCCTCGGGGCCCGCATCCGCAGCCAGGCGTCGCTGCTCCTGGGGGCCGAGGAGAGCAAGCTCTCCGCCGCCGTGACCGAGCTGGCCTCCCTCGACCGGGAGCTGTCCCAGCTCAAGGCCGAGGCCATCCGGACCACGACGGGGTCGAGCCAGGTGGAGGGCATGGGGTCCGGGGTCGAGGCCCTGCAGAAGTACATGGCCCTGATGAACGACAAGCTCCAGCAGATGGACGTGGCCAGCAAGCTGATGGCCAACAAGGTGCGGGTCATTGACCGTGCGCAGACCCCCCGCAGGCCCTCGAAGCCCCGAAAGGAGCTCACCATCGTGCTCAGCACCCTCCTCGGCGTCATGCTGAGCTGCGTCGTCCTGGGCGCCATCCGTTACTTCGATACCCGCGTCAAGGACGCCGACGCCCTTCAAGCCGCCGCCGGTCTGGCCGTGATCGGGCTCATCCCCGCCTACGACGCGACCAACCATTCGCTGGTGGTGGAGGCGTTCCAGACGCTGCGGACCTCGCTCTGCTACGCCAGCGACCACAGGAGGCGCAACGTCCTGCTGGTGACCTCCTCGGCTTCGGGGGAGGGCAAGAGCACCTGCGTGACCAACCTCGGGCTCATCCTGGCCGGCGGGGGCGAGCGGGTCCTGATCGTGGACGGCGACCTGCGCAAGCCCTCCCTCCACAAATTTCTCAAGGTCCAGGCGGAGCGGGGGCTGTGCGAATACCTGGCCGGCCCGGAAACCTCGCCGGACCGCTACTTCATCCAGACGGCCAACCCCGGGCTCACTCTGATGCCCGCCGGGGAAACGCCCGCCAACCCGCCGGCCCTCTTCTCGATGCGGAAGTACGCCGATTTCATCGCCCAGGTCCGGGAGCGGTTCGACTGGGTCCTCCTCGACACCCCCCCCTGCCTAGCGGTCACGGACGCCAACGCCATGGCCGAGCAGGCGAGCCTCGTCCTTCTCGTCGTCTCTTTCAAGTCCAGCGAGACGCCGCTCGTCCTGCGCGCGGCCGAGTCCTTCACGCGCCACAACCACGAGATCGCGGGCATCGTCCTCAACCGGTACGAGTGGCAGACCTCCTATTACTACAGGCATTACCATTACTACAAGGGAGCCAAACCCCCGGATCCGACCCTGAAAGACAAGGTCGTGATGAGTTTCAGGGCCTCGAGCGGCAAGAGACGCCGGAAGTAGGCAAAGGTCCTCGACGATCATGGGGCGGTGGGAGCGCGAAGGCCGAGGGCGGTCTTTCCGGGAGCGCTCGGGAGCCGGGTGGAATGACGCAGGCCGGCGGCGGGTGTCTTGGGCAATTCCCCCACCTCGCAGGTCTGTAGTGCCGCCTACGCCGCCAATACGCAGATTGGCACATATGATTCAAGAGGGGTGTGGTGTACTCCAGCTCTTTGTGGCGCGGCTCCCCCGTGTGGAGTAGGCGAAACTGCCGGGAGGAACGGAATGGGCGAGCGCATGGACCAGAGAAGGCTCGACGCGGCGTTGCGCCGCATCGCCGAAGTCTCGCGCCGGACCCAGGCGCTCTCCCCCGCGGCCCGCGCGACGGCGGCCGAGGCCCTCGCCCAGCT
>JAKAIJ010000163.1 GCA_021814355.1 Acidobacteriota bacterium | reverse complement strand
CGATCTGTCCTGGCCGAACACGCCCGCTTTCCGGAGGCCGGAGGGCGCGCCGCGGCGCTCGTGCTGGACGGAACGGGATGGGGCACCGACGGAACCGCGTGGGGCTGCGAATGGCTCCTGCTGGACGGGGGGGCCGCCTGGTCCCGCGCCGCGCACATGGAAGCCGTCCCCCTCGTGGGCGGAGAGGCGGCCGTTCGGGAACCCTGGCGCCTCCTCGTCGCGGCCCTGGCCTCGTGCGGCGAAGAGGCCCTGCTCGCCGACCTTCCCGTCGCGAGCCTCGTGGGCACCAGGCGCCTCTTCGACGTCGCGCGCCTGGCGGGCGGCGCCTGGCCGATGGCAAGTGGCGCGGGCCGCCTCTTCGAGGCGGCGGGCGCGCTGCTGGGGCTCGCCGAAACGAATACCTGGGAGGGCGAGGCCGCGGTGCGGCTGGAGGGCGCGGCCGCCGCGGCGCCGCCCTGCGGTCCCTGGCCGGAGGCGCGTTTGATCGAGGGTCCGAAGGGGCCTCTGCTGCCCTTCTCCGCCCTCCTCGTCCTTGCCGCGCGGCGGCTCGCCTCCGGGTCCAGCCCGGAATCGGTGGCGCTGGGCCTTCACAAGACCTTCGCCCTCCTCGCGGTGGAGCAAGGCCTGCGCGTAATCCCCGTGGACGCACGGACGGTGGCGCTGGGGGGCGGCTGTCTGGCCAACCGCATCCTCGCGGGCGAACTGGCCGTCCTTTTGAGCCGGGCGGGCCTGGAGCCGCTCTTGCCCCGCGCCGTGCCGCCCGGGGACGGCGGCCTCGCCCTGGGCCAGGCGGCGCTCGCCGCGGCGGCGCTGCGCGCCGGAGAGGAGTGGGCCGAGAGGCTTCCTTGACCTTTCGGGACCGAGGCCCCATCCTGTGGAACGTCCGCGGAGGAGCGCCATGTGCCTGGCCGTGCCGATGCTGCTCATGGAGCGCGACGAGAGAGAGGGCGTCGTGGAGCTCGGGGGCGTCCGGCGCACCGTGTCCCTGATGCTCCTTCCCGAGGCGGCGGCGGGGGACCACCTTCTGATCCACGCGGGGTACGCCATCGGCAGGATCGACCCCGAAGAGGCCGCGCGGACCCTCAGCTACCTGGAAGAGATGGCGCGGGACCGGGGCGGGCCGTGAGCGCGGTCTCCCCCTACGCCGATCCCCGCGTCGTGAACGCCTTGCTCGGGCGGATTCACGAAGAGGCCCCGCGCCGCGGCCGCCCCCTCGTGATCATGGAGGTCTGCGGAACCCACACCCACGCGGTCGCCGAGGCGGGCTTCCGGCGAAGGCTTCTTCCCTCGGTCCGTCTCGTCTCCGGTCCGGGGTGCCCGGTCTGCGTGACGCCCGTGGACTACCTCGACCGCGCGGAGGCCCTCGCGCGCCTGCCGCGGACCGTCGTCTGCACCTTCGGGGACCTCTTCCGCGTCCCCTCCAGCCGGGGAAGCCTGGAGCGGGCCCGCGCGCAAGGGGCGCGCGTGGAGGTCGTCTACTCGCCGAGGGACGCCCTAGCGCTGGCGAAGGCCGACGCCGCGACGCGGGTCGTCTTTCTCGCGGTAGGCTTCGAAACGACCGCTCCCGCCGTCGCCGCCTCACTCCTCGAAGCCGAGCGGGAGGACATCCCCAACTTCTGCATCCTACCGGGCCACAAGGTCGTTCCCCCGCCCCTGCGCGCGCTCGCGCAGGACGCGGGCGCGCGGCCGGACGGATTCCTGCTGCCGGGCCACGTCTCCGTGATCACGGGAAGCCAGGCCTTCGCGTTCCTCGCCGAGGAGCACGGGCTTCCGTCGGTGGTGGCCGGCTTCACGGCGGCGGACATCCTCCGGGGCGTGCTGGAGCTGTGCCGGATGGCGGCGCGCGGCGAGACGCTGGTGGCCAACCTCTACGGCCGGGCAGTCACGGCGGAGGGTAACCGCGAAGCGCAGGCCCTCCTGGAGCGATTCTTCGCGCCCGAGGAGAGCGTGTGGCGGGGCCTGGGGAGAATCCCCGCGTCGGGCCTCTCGCTCCGGGAGGAGTGGAGGCACCGCGACGCCTCGCGGACCGCGCTCGCCCTGCCCGAGCCGCTGGAGCCTCCGGGCTGCCTCTGCGGGAGGGTCCTGACGGGGGCGGTGGAGCCGCCCGAGTGCCCGCTCTTCGGCGACCGCTGCACCCCTGATCTCCCGCTCGGGGCCTGCATGGTGTCGAGCGAGGGCACCTGCGCGGCGTGGTACCGGCACGAGCGCCACCGCCTGGGGCAGACCGTATGAACCCGCCGGAGCGGATCCTGCTCGCGCACGGCTCGGGCGGGCGCATGACGCGGCGGCTCGTCCAGGACCTTTTCCTCCCCGCCCTTCAGAATCCCTACCTCTCGCCGCTCTCGGACGCCGCCCTCCTGCCGGAGCTTCCGCCGGGGCGTCCGGCCCTCACGACCGACGCCTTCGTCGTGGACCCGCCGGTCTTTCCGGGTGGCGACCTCGGATACCTCTCGGTCTGCGGGACGGTGAACGACCTGGCCGTCGCGGGCGCGCGGCCGTTGTGGCTCACGTGGGCGCTGATCCTCGAGGAGGGCGCCGAAGGCTCCTTTCTGAGGACCTGCGTGGAGGGCGCGGCGCGCGCCGCGAGGGAGGCCGGCGTGGCCCTCGTCGCCGGCGACACGAAGGTCGTTCCCCGTGGGAAGGGCGACCGGCTCTACGCCGTCACCGCCGGCCTGGGCCACCTCCCACCCGGCCGGGACGCGGGCGACCACCGCATCCGGCCCGGCGACGCGATCCTCGCGACGGGCCCCCTGGGGGACCACGGCGCGACGATCCTGGCCTGCCGGCACAAAATGGCAGGAGAGGGTTTGCGCTCCGATTGCGCGCCCCTCTCCCTCCTGATGGAGGGCCTCTGGTCCGGCGGCCTGGAGCTCCACGCGGCGCACGATCCCACGAGGGGCGGCGTCCTGGTCACCTGCCACGAGGTGGCCTCCCGGTCGGGGCTCCGGCTCGTGCTCGACGAGACCGCCCTGCCCGTTCGGTCCGAGACGCGCGCCGTGTGCGACCTGCTCGGCCTCAGCCCCCTCTCGCTTCCCTGCGAGGGCCGGGCGCTCCTGTGGGTCGCCGAAGAAGACGCCGACCGGGCCCTGGACCGGCTGCGCGCGCACCCTAGCGGAGCGGGCGCAGTGCGGATCGGCGTCGTGGAGGCCGCGCGGCCCGGCGCGTCTCCGGTGGCGTTGACGACCCTCTCGGGCGAGGTGCGGCCCCTCGATCTCCTCTCCGGCACCGACCTGCCGAGGATCTGTTAGCCATGCACGAATGGGGGGTGGCGCGCGAACTGGTGCGGCAGGCCGAGGGCGAAGCGCGCCGCCGCGGCGCCCGGGAGGTGCGCTCCGTGACGGCGCGCGTCGGGCCCCTCTCCGGCGTGGCCCCCGAACTTCTGGCGCGCGCCTACGAGGTAGCCCGGCTCGGGACCCTCCTGGAGAGCGCCGCGCTGTCGGTGGAGCCCGATCCTGTCCTGGCCTCGTGCCGAGAGTGCGGGCGAGAGGGACCGCTCGAGGGAGCGGTCCTCGCCTGCCCGCGGTGCGGAAACCGCGAGCTGGTCGTCCGGGGCGGGGACGCGCTCCACCTGGCGAAGATAGAAATCGAGATCGGGCCGGAGCCGCCCGGAGGGGAGGGATGACATGTGCGAAACGTGCGGCTGCGGCCTACCCGAAGCGGCGAAGCGGCGGAGCGGAGAGCACCCCCGCGAGCACGTCGAAGAGGCGGTTCTCTACCGCGGCCTGCTCGCCGCGAACGACGCCCAGGCCCGGGAGAACCGGGAGCACCTGCTGGCCCGCGGCGTCCTGGGCGTCAATCTGATGTCCGGCCCAGGGGCCGGCAAGACGAGCCTCATCGAGGCGCTGGCGCGGCGCACGCGCGGGCGCCTTCGCCTGGGCGTCATCGAGGGGGACCTCGCCACGGACAGGGACGCGCGGCGCATCCGCGCCCTCGGGCTGCCCGTCCACCAGGTGGTGACGGGGTCCACGTGCCACCTGGACGCGGCGATGGTCCACGACGCCCTCCACCGCCTCCCCCTGGACGCGCTCGACATCCTGTTCGTGGAGAACGTGGGGAACCTCGTCTGTCCGGGCGTTTACGATCTGGGTTGCCAGCTCGACGGGGTCCTTCTCTCCGTGACGGAGGGAGACGACAAGGTCGCCAAGTACCCCGTCGCGTTCCGGCGCGCGAACTTCCTCTGCATCAGCAAGACGGATCTCCTTCCCCACGTCTCCTTCGACGTCTCCCGGCCCGGCCAGGAGGCGCGCGTTCTTAAGGGCGACCTGGAGCTCTTTTACTGCTCGTCCGTCACGGGCGAGGGAACGGAGGCCCTTCTCGCCTACCTGGAAGCCGGCCGGGCGAAGCTGTCCTAGGATTCTTCACCAGCCATCGGTTGCACCTGAGGATACGGTCGCGTTCGCGGTGTGCGGCTCGCCTTCCTATCCCGGCGAAAAACAGAGGTAGGGAAGCCCTTCCGACGCGAAAAAGCGCCCGGTCGCGGGCGTGCGCCTCGGTAGACCGGACCAGTGCCGATCCTTACGGCTGGGGGACCTTCTGGACCTCCACCTCGCCGAAGGCGGCGAGGGGCTCCTTCAGCGGCCCCGCGGGGCCCAGGACGAAGTAGGTCAGCTCCGCGGGCTTCACGTACTTGGCGAAGACGGCCCGGCAATCCTGCGCCGTTACGGCCTTCACCCGCTCCAGGTAGGTGGCCAGGTAGTCGGCGGGGTAGCCCTCCATCTCCTGGACCGCGGCGCGGGAGACGATCTGGCCTGCGTTCTGGTACCGGAAGACGAACTGGTTGACGAGGCTCTCCTTGGCCCCGGCGAGCTCCTGGCCGGAGGGCGGCTCGGCGGCCGCGCGGGTGAACTCCCGTCGTAAGACCTCCAGCGTTTGAGCCGTGGTCTCCGGCGCGGTCTGGGTATAGGCGATCAAGAAACCCCGGCTGGTGCCGAAGTTCACTGTCGAGCCCGCGCCGTAAGCGAGGCCCCGGTTGCTGCGGATCTCGCGCATGAGCCGGGAGCTGAAGTCGCCTCCCCCGAAGTAGAAGTTCGCCACGTCCATGGCGTAGGTGTCGCGGTTGAAGGCGGCCCCGGTCCCGCGGGGGGCGGTGAGCTGGCCCACCAGCACGGTGGTCTGGGTCAGGCCCGGCTTGTCCATGAGAAGCACGCCGGGCGTGGCGCCCTGCGGAGCGGGTGCCACCGCGGGATATCCCGGGCGGCCGGGCTTCCAGGCCGCGAAGGCTCCGGCGAGGGCCCGTTCGAGCGCCTTCGGGTCGAAATCACCCGACGCCGCCAGAATCACGCCCCCGGGACAGAAGTACCGGGCGTGGAAGGCGGCCAAGTCCGCGGGGCCGAGCGCCTCCAGGTCCGCCACTCGGGCCGTGCGCGCCCAGGGGGAGGCGGCGCCGTAGAGCCGCTTCTTCATTTCCCGCAGGCTCACGCCGAAGGGGTCCTCCTCCACCCGGCGCAGCCCCTCGATGAGCTTGGCCTTCTCGACGGCGACCTTCTCCGGGGCAAAGGCGGGGTGCATGAGGAGGTCGGCGAAGACGGGTAGCGCGCGCGGAAGGTCCTTCGCCAGGACGCTGAGGGTGACTCTGCCCTCCTCCGTCCCGATCTCGGTGGTCAGCTCCGCGGCCATGGACTCGAGGGATTCGAGCATGGCGTCGGCGGGGTACCGCCGGGTGCCGCCCGCCTTGAGCGACTCACCGGTAAGGAGGGCCACGCCGGGCCGGTCCTCGGGGTCGTAGACGCTCCCCGCCTGGACGCAGGCCGTGAGCCGGACGAGGGGCAGGGCGTGGTCCGGCAGGAGGATCAGCCGCATCCCGTTGGACAGAGTCGCCCGCGCCGGCACCGGCGGAGAGAAGGCCGGCGGCGGAGAGGGGGGAAGCTCTTCCGGGCGGCTCGGGAGCCCCTGGGAGACGGCGCAGAGCGACGGCAGGAGCAGGGCGAGTCCGAGGGCGGTGCCTCTCATGGCTGCTTCTCCTTCCGGGGCTCCGCCGGGGCCACGAGGGTCACCACGGTCCGGTTCCCGGGCTTCAGGTAGTTTTCGGCAACGCGCCG
>JAKAIJ010000162.1 GCA_021814355.1 Acidobacteriota bacterium | reverse complement strand
CATCGCGAATCAGGAGAAGCGGGTGCTTCGCCTCCTAGAGAAAGAGGCGCAGAATAGGTCCTAGTTGGTGGCTGGAATGGGACCGTACCCAAGAAGAATTTGTATCCTGGGCCCTGATCGTGTGTGACCTTCAAGCGCGCGACGATATCGAACCCAGCGCGCCGCAGAAGAATCAGCTCATAGACCGTAAGAACGGAAAACACCAGGACGATGCCAAATAATGTAAGAATTGCCCTCATTTTCTTATCCTCATCTGGAATCTCCTATCGGCCTAACTTTATGATAATCAGCGCATCATTCGTAAGTCAAGTTCTGGTCTTGCCGTGTTACGAATCCGAGGGGAGCGGAGTCCCCTCTTGGACCCGGTGCGAAGCATCCTCCAGCCTCACCGTCTACCTTGGATCGCAACTTGGTATCAGAAAGGGGAGGCTTGTATTTTTGCATGTAGTATTGCACTCTTCACCCTGCCCCTTGCGCCTTCAGCGCCTGCGGGCGTGGGCTTCACGAGAAGGAGACCCGCATGAATCGGACCCGATGGATTCCGCTCGCCGGGGGCGCGCTGGCCCTGCTGTTCGCCGCCGCTGGTGCCCTCGCCGCCGAACCGGGCTTCAAAGCGCTCGAGGCGCGGGTGGCGGAGAGGACCCTTGCCAACGGACTGAAGGTGATCCTCCTGCCCCGGCCGCAGGCCCCGGTGGCCTCCTTCGTGACCTACGCCGACGTGGGCGGAGTGGACGAGCAGCAGAACGCCACCGGCCTCGCCCATATCTTCGAGCACATGGCGTTCAAGGGGACGGACACCCTCAACACCCGGGACTTCGCCAAGGAGCGGGAGGCCATGGCCAGGGAGGACGAGGCCTTTCTCGCCCTGCGCGCCGAGCGCCTGCGCCGTCCCCGCCCCGCCCCGGCGAGGATCGCGGCCCTCGAGGCGGCGTTCAAGAAGGCCGGCGAGGAGGCCCAGCGGTGGGTGAAGAGCGGCGAGTTCGACGAGCTGCTGGAGCGCGAAGGCGCCCAAGGGCTCAACGCCTTCACCGGATTCGACCAGACCGTCTACCTGTACTCGCTGGCCTCCAACAAGCTGGAGCTCTGGGCCACCCTGGAGGCGGACCGCTTCACCCGCCCCGTCCTGCGGGAGTTCTTCAAGGAGAAGGACGTCATCATGGAGGAGCGCCGCATGGGCGAGAGCCGCCCCACGGGCCGCCTCTTCGACGACTTCTTCCCCGTCGCCTACAAGTCCCACATGTACCGCTCCTACGTCATCGGGGCCCAGAGCGACCTGGAGAACATCACCCGGCAGCAGGCCTACGAGTGGTTCCACAAGTACTACAACGCCGCCAACCTCACCTGCGTGATCGTGGGCGACGTGGACCCGGCCGAAGCCTGGCCCGTGCTCGAGCGCACGCTGGGGACGATCCCGGCGGGAACCAAGCCCGAGGGCCCCGTCACCGTCGAGCCCGAGCAGCGCGAGGAGAAGCGGTTCACCCTCGAGGACCCCTCCCAGCCCTTCCTCCTGATCGGCTACCACCGCCCCGACGTCAACGACCCCGACGCGGCGGCCTACGCCGCCCTGGCGGACGTGGCGGGCGGCGGCCGCACCTCGCGGCTCTACAAGGCCCTCGTGAAGGAGAAGAAGCTGGCCCTCTTCGTGCGGGCCATGCCCACCTTCGAGGGGGAAAAGTACCCGGGCATCTTCACCATCATGGCCTCGCCCAACCGGGGCCGGACCAACGCGGAGTGCGAGGCCGCCATCTACGCCGAGCTCGACCGCCTGGCCCGGGAGCCCGTCTCGGCCGACGAGCTGGCCGGCGTGAAGGCCCGCGCCAAGATGCGCCTCGTGGACAGCCTGGACAGCAACATGGGCCTCGCCCTCCAGCTCGCCATGGCCCAGAACCTGCGGGGGGACTGGCGCGCCATGTTCCGCGAGCTGGACCAGATTGACGCGGTCACCGCCGCCGACATCCAGCGCGTGGCCGCCTCGCTGTTCCGGAAGACCAACCGCACGGTCGGCCTCATCGAGACCGCGCCCAAGACCCGCTGAGGAGCCTCCCATGAACCCAGATTGTGCATTTGGAGCCTTGGTGCCTTCGGTACAGCGGATCGTTCTTGGCGGAAAGGAATCATCTATTCAACGGGGAGGGCCATTCCCTCCCCGCTCCACGGGCAAAGCCCGATGGAGCCTCTCCCCGCCCTTAGGGCTCCCTGCGCCTTCGGCTTGGGGGCAACCCGAATTTTGCTCAAGTCCGAGGGCGGTTCGCTCTAATTCAGAGGTGGCGGGCATTCCGGAGCGGCTGCCCCCATCAATCGCAAAATCCGGGCTGAGCCGGACCACGCCCCTGCGCACCTTCGCCGTCTTTGCGGCGGCCCTCGTCCTGGGCGCCGCGGCGGCGCTCGCCGCGGAGCCCGCGCCGCGCCCCTTCGAGACGATCCAGTACCCGCCGCTCCATCCGATCCACGAGCCCCCGGTGGTCCGCCGGTCTCTGCCCAACGGATTGAAGCTCATCCTGGTGGAGGACCACGAGCTTCCGATCGTCACCGTGCGCGCCCTGGTGCGCGGCGGCCGGCTCGCCGAGCCGCCGGGCAAGGCGGGTCTCACCGAGCTCCTCGGCGAGTCCCTCCGGGCCGGCGGGCTCCAGAACAAGACGGGCGACCAGGTGGACGAGATCCTGGAGCGGATCGGCGCCTCCATCGAGGCCGGGGCCTCCGACGCTTCCGTGACGGTCACCGCCAAGATGCTCGCGGAGAACGCGGACCAGGTCCTCCCGCTCTTCGCCGGATACCTCCAGTCGCCGGCCTTCGCGCAGGAGAAGCTCGACCTGGCCAAGACCCACCAGCGGAGCGCCATCTCCCGCCGCAACGACGAGCCCATGGCCATCGCGCGGCGCGAGTTCCTCAAGCGCGTCTACGGCCCCCGCTCCCCCTACGCCCGCCAGATTGAGTACGCCGACGTGGACGGCATCACCCGCGACGACCTTCTGGCCTACCACGGGCGGGTCTTCCGGCCCGACGCCACCGTCCTCGCGGTCTGGGGCGACTTCAATGCCGGCGAGATGCGCGCCCGGCTCGCCAAAGCCCTCGGCGGCTGGAAGGCCCCGGCCGGGGCGCCGTCCGCCTGGGCGCCCGCGCCGGTGCCCACCCCCGTCGCCTCCGTGAACTACGCCGAGAAGAGGGACGTGGAGCAGACCACCGTCCTCATGGGGCACGCGGGACTCCGGCTCGACGACCCGGACTACCCCGCGGTCAACGTCCTGTCCGAGATCCTGGGCGGCGGCATGTCCTCCCGCATCTTCGCCCAGGTCCGCACCATCAAGGGGCTCGCCTACGGCGCGGGCGGCTACATGGTGCCCGCCTACGACCACCCCGGAGCCTTCTCCTTCTACACGGCCACCAAGCCCGGCAGCACCGCCGAGGCCGTCCGGACCATGCTGGACGAGATCGAGAGAATCCGGAAGGAGCCCGTCACCGACGAGGAGCTGCGCAAGGCCAAGGAGGGGTATCTCAACGGCTACGCCTTCGAGTTCGACTCCACCGAGAAGATCGTCTCGCGCCTCCAGGTCTACGAGCTGTACGGCTACCCTCCGGACTTCAACGTCCGCCTGCGCAACGCCATCGAAAAGGTCACGAAGGAGGACGTCCTGCGCGCGGCCCGGAGGCACCTCCGCCCCGGCCAGCTGGCCCTCGTGGCCGTCGGAGACGCCTCCCGCTTCGACAAGCCCCTCTCCGCCTTCGGCGCGGTGGAGGCCGTGGACCTCACCATCCCCGAACCCACGGCGCCCGCCGGGAAGTAGAAAGTAGATAATCCAACCGCACAGGGGGGCGATTCCGCCCCCCATTCGTTTTCCAAACAGGAAGGAGCCGGGGCGCCCCGGCGCAGGCGGTGCGACCCACGGGCCTCCTGCCAAGTTGCGATCTATCGTGAATGGCTCGCCTTCCGAAGTTTCGCTTCGGAGGGCGGCGTTCCGCGCGGGTCCGAGCGATCGGATGCGCGATAAGACGCGAGGGTACGCAGCGCCGAATCGCCGCAGCCGAGCGAAGGACGCCTGGGCCGGCGCCGCCCCCGCAACGGGCGACACCCGGACCAGGGCGGGAAGGGCCGTCCCGCGAAGCTTGACGAAGGAGATGGTCCGAGACTCGCGGCGCATAAGTATAGTGGGGGGAGGCGGCAGGAACCGGAGGAGGCTGGAGCGCCCGAAGGGCAGGGGCTCGCGGGGCCGGCTCGGAGAAGGATTCTCCAAAGGCAGTCCCGAGCCTAAATTCTTCGACGAGACGGCCGCGAGGCCTGGCAGGCGGTTGAGAAACCCCTTGTGGGCCGCGCACGAGAGGCTTGGGGGTCGGATGCAAGACGCGGCGAGGAAGGCGATGCGGGCCGGAACGGTGCATCGGCGACGAGCCGCAACGCCGCAGACGGCCCCCAACCCCTCGCGCCCGGAGGGTTGCCGCGGCGCGGCCGCATCTGCCGTGTTGGCGCTCCTAGACGATGTGCAACGACATCGCCGGTGTCGCGCCGTCTCGCATCTGCAGCCGCGGCGCAGGCAACGCGGCCTGCAAGGGATTTTCAACAGCCTGCTGAGGAAAGAGCCATGCGCGCGGTTCTGGTTTCCAAGCACGGCGACGAGGGCGTCCTCGTCCTCGCCGACCGCGAGACACCCGCGGCGGGACCCGGACAGATTCTGGTCCAGGTGAAGGCCGCGGGGGTCAACTTCGCGGACGTCCTCGCCCGGCTGGGGGTCTACAAGGCCGCGCCCAAGCCCCCCTTCATCCCCGGGATCGAGGTGGCGGGGACGGTCCTGGCCTGCGGCCAGGACGTCTCCCGGTTCAAGCCCGGCGCCCGCGTGATGGCCTTCTGTCCCTTCGGGGGCTACGCCGAGGCGGTGGCGGTTCCCGAACATTACGCCTTTTCCATCCCCGACGACATGCTCTTCGCCGAGGCGGCGGCCCTTCCCGTCCAGTACCTCACCGCCTACCACGGGCTCTTCAACCTGGCCCACCTGCGGGCGGGAGAGACCGTCCTGGTGCACGCCGCGGCGGGAGGCGTGGGGATCGCGGCCCTCCAGCTCTGCCGCCACGCCGGGGCCAAGGTCGTCGCCACCGTGGGCTCCGCCGCCAAGGTGCCTGTCGTGGAGGCCGAATGTCCGGGCGCCCGGGTCGTGGTGACCAGCCAGGAGGACTTCGAGAGGGCGGTCCGCGAGGAGACGGCCGGCCGCGGCGCCGACGTGATCATGGACTCGCTCGGCGGGAGGGCGTTCCGGAAGGGCTGGCGCGTCCTCGCCCCCGCCGGGCGCCACGTCCTCTTCGGCGCCGCAGGCGCGGTCCGCCCCGGGGCCATCTACCGACTCGCGGCCCTCTGGCGGCTCGCCCCCATGCTCTTCGTGGCGACCCTTCCCATGATCAGCGAAAACAAGAGCCTCTCGGGGTTCAACCTCTTTTTCCTGGCAGGCCGCGACGACCTCCTCCGCGCCGCCGCCCACCTGCTGGAACTACGCGCCGAAGGCAAGATCAAGCCCCGCGTGAGCCTCTCGCTCCCCCTTGAGAAGGCCGCCGAGGCCCACTGGAGGATGCAGAACCGCGAAACCACCGGCAAGGTCGTTCTGACCGTTTCCTGAGAAGGAACGGTCCCTCGCCTCGCTCCAAAGCGCCTCGACGCTACCTCTTCGTCGCGGCTCAGCGGCGGACCTACGGCGCCTCCCGCCCTTCGACTCCCGTCGCAACTACGTCCTTCGATGGAAAGAGCGGGCCTTGCGGCCCGCTCCAACTGCGGCCTTTGGTGGAGACGGCGGGAGTCGAATCTACCTTCCCTAGAAGCCTCGCGCCCAGAGGGCGCTGCGTTTCAAGGGAAGCTACGATTCCCGGGGCGGGCCCCTTCCTGGTTTTCTACGGCCCGCCGCCAAGCAGTTGGCAGCGGAGCCTTGAAAACACGCGGACGCTCCCCCGCCCTTCGACTCCCGCCAACGGGCCGCCCCATGCGGGAAAGGGCGGGCCATTTCTGGCCCGCCCCAACGACGTCCGCTGGTGGAGGCGGCGGGAGTCGAACCTGGGCGCGCTAGGAGCCTCGCTCGTGTCAGAGTCCACT
>JAKAIJ010000161.1 GCA_021814355.1 Acidobacteriota bacterium | reverse complement strand
GCAGGAGGCGCCAGAAGCGCCACATGGGCGGCCGCTCGCGCTCCTCGTCGCTGGGGACGCCCATGGCGTGGGTCTCGATGCCCCGGGCGTCGAGCCACTCGAGCATCTGGTTCACCATGTGGGTCTTTCCCGCTCCCTCCACGCCGCCCACCAGCACCACCACGGCGAGCTTGGAGCCCGCCAGGGCCTTCTGGGCCTCCAGGAGCCGCTCGCGGAGCTTGGCCTCCTCACGCTTGTACGCCGCCTTCTCGACGCGGTTCCCGACCTCCGCCGTCTCGAACATGGCCGCTCCTCCTTCGTCCCGACTACCGAAAAAGGATACCACAGGCGCCGATTGGACATTCCGCCCCCGCCGTGGTATAGTGGTAGCGAACACACTTTGACAAACGGTTTGTTGAAGTGGAGTGACGACCAAGGAGTTGCCAGTGGTTAACGGCGTTGTGAAGTGGTTCGACGACAAGAAGGGCTACGGTTTCATCACGGTTGAGGGCGGCAAGGACGCCTTCGTCCATCACAGCAACATCGAGGGCACGGGCTTCAAGACCCTCGCCGAGGGCCAGAAGGTCACCCTCGAGGTCACCCAGGGCGCAAAGGGCCCCCAGGCGGAGCAGGTCCGCGTCGTCAAAGACTGACCGCCGTTCCGTCGGCGATCGTGTCGTGGAGAGGGGCCTTCGGGCCCCTCTCTTTTCGCAGGTGCGCTGCGCGCGCCGGAGACCGGTCCGCAGAGCCGGTGAGAGGAGGTTCCCGTGTCGCAGAGGGGAGCGTTCAGGGGCAACAAGCGACAGAAGGAGCTCAAGCGCCTCCAGAAACAGGAGGACAAGCGCCAGAAGCGATTCCAGAAGAAACTGGGGCTCCCGGCCGGCACCGAGGGAACCGGCGAGGAGCTCCTCGAAGGAACCGCGGTCCCCGCCGAAGAGCCGGACGCCGCCGTCCACGAGCCCGCTCCACCCCCCGAAGCCCCTCCCGAACCCGGAAAGCCCCCCGAGACCTGACCGTCCGGGGGGAAGAGCCGACAGACCTTCCCCCCAGGGCCCCTTCCCTCCTCCCTGTCCCGCCTCGATCCAGGGCCACCCGCCCCGGGACAAAAGACCGAGGTTTTATCGCGTGCCGGAGATCTCGCCGGGGACGCCCGGCCGAAAGGGTCCATGCCGGCGGGGCCCGGTGCTACTATGGCCGCGAAGGAGGCGAGGCGGGGTGGACCGGGTGGACGTCGTCGTCATCGGCGCGGGGGTGGTGGGGCTCTCGGTGGCAGCGCACACCGTCCGGGACAACCGTTCGCTCCTGGCCCTAGAGCGGCACGAGGGGTTCGGCCGGGAGTCCTCCAGCCGCAACAGCGAGGTCATCCACGCCAGCATCTACTACCCGCCCGACTCCCTCAAGGGGCGGCTCTGCCTCGAGGGGAACCGGCGCATGTACGACCTCTGCGCCCGCCACGCCGTCCCGCATCGGAACACGGGCAAGCTGATCGTGGCGACCACCGAGGAGGAGGCCTCCCGACTGCCGGCCCTCCTAACCCTCGCCCGGGGCAACGGCGCAGGGGGGGTTCGCCTCGTCGGTCCCGACGAGATCGCGCGGCTTGAGCCCCGGGTGCGGGCGGTGGCGGCCCTGCACTGTCCCACCTCAGGGGTGGTGGACTCCCATGCCCTTATGCAGCACTTCGCCGCCCGCGCGGCGGCGGGCGGGGCGACCCTCGTCTACAACCACGCGGTGGCCGCCCTCGAGAGGGGCGCCGGCGGCTGGGTGGTCGTGGCGAGAGGGCGTGGCGGGGAGGAGTTCCGCCTCGGGGCGAGGGTGGTGGTCAACTGCGCGGGGCTCGCCTCCGACGAGGTGGCGGCCATGGCGGGGCTCGACGTGGCGGCCCTCCACTACCGCATCCACTACCGGAAGGGGAGCTACTTCCGCGTCACCCGCGGCGCGGCCAAGCTCCCTCGGATGCTCATCTACCCGGTGCCGCCGCTCGACCACACGGTGGGGATCCACACCTGCCCCGACCTGGGCGGCGGAATGCGACTGGGGCCCCACGACACCTGGTCCGAGACGCTGGACTTCTCCGTGAATCCCTCGCTCCGCGACCTCTTCTTCGAGGCATGCGCCCCCTTCCTGCCCTCCTTGGAGCGGGATGCCATCGCGCCGGACATGTGCGGGTTCCAGGCCAAGCGCTTCGGCCCGGGCGAGCCGACCCGGGACTTCGTCATCCGCCACGAGGCCGACCGGGGATTCGAGGGGCTCATCAACCTGATCGGGATCGAGTCGCCCGGACTGACGGCCTCTCCAGCCATCGGACCGATGGTCGCGGACCTGGTGGACGCGGCGCTCTAAGGGCCTATCCGTAAATAGGGCGCGGCCGCGCGCTCTGCGCCGGGCGAGCAGGGTAGGGGCTCGGGCCGCCAAGGGCTCCCGGCGCGTTGCCCCCCGGGCCGGTGCAGATTCGCGAAGGCCCGAGGCAGGCGTGCGGGACGGCACGCGGACGAGGGCCGACATGGAAGATGCCCGGCCCGGGGGCAACCCGGAGGGACGCCGCGGCACGGGCGCGCGCCGGTGTCGCGTCTCGTCGCCGATGCGTCCTACATCTGCCTCCTCGCCGCTCCGTGCCGCGCATCCCGGGGCGCAGGCGTCGCGCCAGAGATCCTTGGCGGTCCGGGCCCCCGGGCGGCCGACCGAAGTAAGGCTGTGCGAAGCGCCTTTCGAGGGAGGCCAACAAAGCCATGCGACGCCCGCCGCGAGCGCCCGGAGGGGTCCGAGCATACGGATGTGGCCCGAGAAGCGAAGACATGGAGCTTCGAGGGCCAGCAGCCGTGCGAAGGACGTCTGGACCGGGCCGTCCTTCGAGGCGGTGCTTCCGGGCCAGGGCGGGCGGGGGCCATCCATCGCGGCTGGCCTCCGCCGCGACCATGCCTTATTTCCCGGATCGGCCCTAAGCTTGCCCCGCGGCGGGCCGTCCGGTCCGCGATTCCGCCGGCCGCCGTTGCGCCCCCCTTCCCCTTGCCGGGGAGGCGGCGCGTCGTTACATTGTCCCCATACGGGAACCTCGGGAAAACCGGGCCCTGTGGAGAGGGGGGGACCATGCGGCATCTCACGGTTTTCGTCCTGTTCGTTCTATCCATCGGCGTCCCGTCGGGGCCGCGGGCCCAGGCGCCTCCTCAGGACTCCCTCGAGGCGGCGTCGAAGCGGGGCGACATGGCCGCGGTGAGGCGGTACGCCGAGGCGGGCGACCTGCGGGCGCAAAAACTCCTGGTCCTTGCCTACGAGGCGGGGGCCTACGGCCTCCCCGTGGATTTCGGCGAGGCCTTCCGGTGGGAGAAAGCCGCGGCGGCGCAAGGCGACGCCGAGTCGGCCCAGCGGGTCGGCTTCGTCTACCTGTACGGGGAAAAAGAGCCCCCCGTCGCGAAGGCCCCGAAGGAGGCCGCCCGGTGGCTGCTCGTCGCGGCGCGGGGCGGGCGCCCCAACGCCTGCGCGGCCCTCGCGGACCTGTGCTACTCCGGAACCGGGGTTCCCAAGGACCCCGCGGAGGGCAGGCGGTGGCGGGTGCTCGAGAAGGACGCCATGGACGTGGAGCGGTGCGTCGAGCGGACCCGCCGCTACAGCGTGGGGTTCGACAAGCCCCCGCGGGACGCCGCCGAGGGGCTCGCCCGGGTCTACAACGCGGCCATGGTCGGCAAGAAGCCCCTGGCCATGTTCGACCTGGGGGTTCTCAACCTCCAGGGCCCGTTCGGCTTCCCCAGGAACGAGGTGGAGGGGTGGCGGCTCGTGAAGGCGGCGGCGGAGCAGGGTGAGGCCGAGGCGCTCCTCTTTCTCGGCCGCAGCCTCCGGTACGGAATCCGGACCGCCAAGGACCCCGCCCAGGCCCGCCTCTGGCTGCAGAGGGCCGCCGCCGCGGGCGCCCCCGAGGCCCAAGGCGCCCTCGGCGAGATGCTGGTGGACGGAGAGGGCGGCCCCCGGGACTGGACCGCCGCGGAGCCGCTCCTGCGGGCCGCCGCCGAGGCCCGGCTTCCGGTCTCCGGCCTCCTCTACCGCGTGGAACTCGAGAAGGACTACGCGCCGGTGAAGCCCGCCGACCGCAAGCCCCCCATCGCGGACGCGCTCTGGCCCACCGTGAGGGATCGGGGCGCCGAGGCGGCCGAGGCCCAGTACCGGGACCTTCTGAAACGCCAGCCGAGGGAGTACGACTTCTCGGAGGTCTGGCTCAACTACCTGGGCTACCGGCTCCTGGACGAATACCGCCGGGAGGAGGCCGCGGCTCTCTTCTGGCTCAACGCCCAGGCGTTCCCCGGCTCCTTCAACGTCTGGGACAGCCTCGCGGAGGCGCTCGCCCTCACGGGGCGCAAGAAGGAGGCCCTCGAGAACTACAGGAAGTCGCTCGCCCTCAACCCCAACAACGAGAACGCGAAGGCGCAGATCGCCCGGCTCGAGAAGGAGCTGGCGGCTCAGGCCTCGCCGGTTGCGACCGGCGAGGAGAGCGAAGAGACCGCCCGCTGGCTCGAGGAGCTCCTGTCGGGAAAGGGGGAGGAGCCGCCCAAGGCGGGGACTTCGGGAACCGCCGCCCGGCCAGGCTCCAAGCAGACGCCCCCCTCCGGAAAGGAGGCGCTCGCGGCGCCGGACCGGGAAGCCTCCGAGAGGGATCTTCTGAAGGCCGTGGCCGACTACCGGGCGAGCGAACGGGCCCGCAAGGAGGCCGCGGAGCAGAATGCCGCCGCCCCCACGAAGAAGACCGCCGACGATCTGGCCGCCCAGAGCGCCCTCTTCAAGCTCTCCGTCCTCAACCTGGGCGAAGCAATGGAGCGGTTCGTGAAGGCCCAGGCGGCGGCGGGACGGGAAGGGAAGGCCGCGCTTCAGGCTTTTGCCGAGAAGAACGGATTCGCGGAGCTGCTCCCCGCCGGCAAAAAGGAGCGGTGACGCCATTTCCATAAAGAAGTCGCGAAGAAACTGCCGCGGAGCACACGGAGTTCCCGGTTTGATGGACGGGGAATACGGGGCACCCGGCGCGCCGGACGGGAGCACCCGAACGAGGGGCTCAACTCTCGGAGTTGGTCGCTTCCGAAACCTACGGGCGGCGCGGCCCGGCGACGAGGCTCTCGAGCAGCGCCCGGTCCTTCTCGCTGATCTCCTGGAACTCCACCCCGATCTCGTAGCGCCCGTCCGGGCGCGGCCTCTCGTAGGCCACGCGCACCCGGGCCTGGCCGATCTCCTCGCCCACGAGGATCGAGAGGTAGAGGGTGGAGCCGACGCCCTGGGGCGTGGGGTGGACGAAGCTGCAGCCGCCGAGCCCCACCACCCTCGTGAGGGTCAGCTCGCCCCTGGGATTCGCGCCGATCTTTCGGAGAACCACCGAATTGCGGGATGGGATCCGCGGGAACCGCCGCTTCGGGGGCTCGGGGGATTCCACTTTCTCGGCTCGCCTGGTCTTTCCAGTCTTTTCCGTCGCCTTCTTCTTCGCCATGGGGTCCCCTATTTCGCCGCTGCGCGGACCTTCCAGACCGAGTCGAGAAGCGTCCCGTCCACCCACTTCACCACAGCCACCACCTCCCCGCCCCGCTTCGGGCGGGCGGGCTTTCCGCCGCAGATACCCTCGATCTCCCGCTGGAGGTCCCGGATGTCGCGCACCGGCAGGCCGGTCCCCTTCACCGCCTCCAGGAGGTCCCTCCGGCGCGGGTTGACGCAGAGGCCGCGCTCGGTGACGATGACGTCCACCAGCTCCCCCGGGCCCGTGAGGGTGGTGACCTCGTCCACGATGACGGGGATGCGGTCGCGGATCGCCGGCATGGCGAGGATCGTGCAGCCGGCGAAGAGGCAGTTCTGCCAGCCGCCGATGCCATGCAGGAGCCGTCCGTCCGAGTGGGTCACCACGTTGGCGTTGAAGTTCACGTCCACCTCGGTGGCCCCCAGCACGACGGCGTCCACCATCGTCCCGAAGAAGCCCTTGCCGTGGTAGTTGTAGCTGGTGAAGGGGCTCGTGGCCACGTGGCGCGCGTCGTCGCGCATCGAGGCGACGCCCGCCAAATCGAAGGTCTGGCCATCCAAGATGTAGTCGGTGAGCCCCTCGTTCAACATCTCGACCAGGTACCTCGTGGAGCCGCC
>JAKAIJ010000160.1 GCA_021814355.1 Acidobacteriota bacterium | reverse complement strand
GGTTGCGCCTTGCCCGCGGGCAAGGCGAGGATTGAAACGACGAGCAGGACTACCGCGTAGACTTCGCGTGGCGCGTTGCGCCTTGCCCGCGGGCAAGGCGAGGATTGAAACAAGACATTGAGGTCGGTTCCAAGAAACCCGCGCCGTTGCGCCTTGCCCGCGGGCAAGGCGAGGATTGAAACTCGAGCTGGCGGTGGCTTCCGCGGCGTCCGCCGGTTGTGCCTCGCCCGGGGGCTGGCGTAGGTCGGGCCGGGGAGCGCGCGGGAATTACGCCCGCGAGGTGTGCGGGGTGGGGGGCGGCAGGAGGCGCGGCTTCCGCTTCGGGGGGCGACCGGTGCCGAGGAAATCTCCCCAGTGGGTCCACCCTTGCCCGGCGTAGAGCTCCTGCGGGTGAGCGGGGATGTCCCGCGGCCGGGAGCCCTTACCCGCGAGGCGCCCGCTGCAGTAGGCCGACCATTCTTTCTGGCCCCTCAGTCCCAGGGAGATCGCGAAGGCGCGGGCCTCGTGGAAGGGGCGGAAGGGGCCGGCGTACCGCAGGGGTCTGCCGGTCCCGAGGAAGTCCCCCCAGCTTATCCAGCCTTGGTTACGGTACAACACATTGGGCGCCGCGGGGATCTCCTCGGGCTTCCGCTTGCCGGGCAGGACGCCCTTCACGTACAGCTTCCACTCCGACTCGCTGCGCAGCCCCAATCCACGCACCAGGGCCCTCGCTTGCCGGAAGGGTTTGTACTTCCGTTTCCGAGTGGCGATGACGCCCGTGCCGAGCCAGTTTCCCCAGTCCGTCCAGCCGCGGGTGGCGTAGGCCAGGTTGGGGGTGGACGGGATGTCCCTCGGCCGCGGCGGGAGGTGGGAGAGGAGGCCGGCGCACCACTGCCTCCACTGTTTCGTTCCCTCCAGACGCAGCGACTTGGCGAAGGCGCGGGCTTGCCGGAACGGCCTCCACTGGATGCTGCCCGGGGCGGGGTGGCCCGTGCCAAGCCAGTCGCCCGCCCCTTTCCAGCCCCTGTCGCGGTAGACGACGTTGGGGTTGGCGGGGATGTCGCTCGGTTTCGGGGAATGGGTGGAAAGCTGTCCCTTGCAGTACATCATCCATTCGGCCCGGCTCCGGAGCCCCAGCGACCGTGCGAACCGCCTCGCGTCCCGAAAGCTCCTGAAGTGCATGTTGAAGGGGGCCACCGTGCCCGTTCCCAGCCAGTCGCCGAATCCCGCCCACCCCTTGCCGGCGTAGACCAGCCAGGGGGCCGAAGGGATGTCCTGCGGGCGGAGGCCCTTCTCGGGCATGGCCCCCCGGCTCCACCGGTGCCATTCGGTGGAACTCTTGAGTTGCAGGGACCTGGCAAATGCCCGGGCGGTCTGGAAGGACTGGTACCGTCGGTTCTTGGGAGCGATGGTTCCCGTGCCGAGCCAGTCTCCCCAACCTTTCCACCACTTCCTGTACACGGTGTCGGGATCGGTCGGGATATCCGCGGGCTTTCGGGTCTTGAGGCGGCGGCGGTCGGAGCAGAAGTCTCCCCATGCGGCCTTGCCCGAGAGGCCCAGGGAATGAACGAAGGCACGAGCCTCCTTGAAGGGCCGGTACACCCGTCGGCTGGTGGCCACCGTGCCCGTCCCCAGCCAGTCGCCGTACCCCTTCCAGCCGTGGTCGCGGTAAGTGCGGCCGGGCGTGGAGGGGATGTCGGGCGGCCGGGTTCCCTTCTCGAGCAGATATCCCTGATACCACCGCTCCCATTGCTCGATGTTCTTGAGGCGAAGGGAGCGGACGAAGGCGCGGGCCTTGCGGAAGGGGAGGAAGCGGCGCTGTTGGTTGGCGATTCGGCCGGTCCCCAGCCAGTCCCCCATCCCTTTCCAATGTTCCCAATAGACGGTTCGCGGCGTGGCAGGGATGTCCTCGGGCTTCAGTCCGTGGGTGAACCTCAGGTCGCCGCGCTTGTACTGGGACCACTGCTCGCAGTTGCGCAGCCCCAGCGCGCGCACGAAGGTCCTCGCCTGCCGGAATGGCCGCCACACCGGCGGCCAGGTTGCGTATTTCTTCCTGGGCCGCTGCCCGCCGGATCGCCGTCTGCGAACAAGTGCCATTCGATATTTCCCCAAATACAGGCTAGAACATCAGGGAGCAAAAGAACAAGAGAATCCAGGAACAGCGGATTCTCGGCCGGGACGAATGGAGAATTCCGGTCGCTCCGAGAGGGAGGAAAGGTCCGGTTGACATCCATCCTGGCAGGGTTTCTCGCGTGGACGCGGCGAGTGTGGGTGTTTCGCGCGGTTCGGGCCCGGTGCGGGGAGCGAGGGAGGCGCGCCGGATTGGCGATACAATCACTCCTCCCGGGAGGGGACGGGAATGGAATGCCGGGTGTTTAGGTCGGCGCGGGAAATGCAAGCCGCCGCGGCGGGGGCGGCGGAGGGCGGAAGCGTGGTGCTCACGCCCACCGCGCGCCTCGCGAAGCGCTACCGCCACGAGCGGCGGATGCGCGCCGTCCGCGGCGAGGCTCCTGTCGCCTGGCAGACTCCGCCCATTTACGCCTGGACCCACTGGGTGCGCGCCCTCTACGCGACGCTCTGGGAAGCGCGCGCCCCGCTTCCCCTGGCGGGGCAGCTCCGGTTCTGGGCGCAGGCGTGCGAGGAGGTCCCCGGCAATCCCGGCTTCGCCCTTGCGCCGGCGCTCTACGTCAGGCTCCAGCGGACCTACGACCGCCTCTGTCAGCGGGGGGCGGAACGCGGACCCGAGGGGGGCGAGGGGCTCGTCGGATGGCGGAGCGGAGTGTTCCGGCGGTTCGAGTCTCTGGTGCGGGACCACGGCTACCGCTGCTGGGACGGCGTGCTTCACGCGGTCCGGCGGGCGGCGGCCGAGGGGCGCCTGGCCCTTCCCCGCGCGCTGGTTCTCGTGATTCGGGAGGAGCTTGAGCCGGCCGATCTCCGGTTCTTCGAGGCCTTCGCGGCGGCAGGCATCCCCCTCGAGGTGTGGCGGGCCTCGCGGGAGACGGCGCAACCGCCGTGCCGAGTCTACGCCACGCCCGAGCAAGAGTGTCGCGCCGTCTGCCACGAGGTGCTGGAGGCCTGGGAGGCCGCGAGGGGCAAGGCGTACCTCGGCGTGGTGGCGCTGGACGCTGCCTACTTCCCGATCCTGCGCCGTTGTCTCGAGGAGTTGAGCGGGCGCGAGGGAACGCCGGAGGGGACGGCCCGCTACAATCTCGCCTGGGGCGATCCGCTCCCGCTCCACCCGCTCTACCAGACCGCCCTGCTCCCGTTGCGGCTCGGCGGCGCCGAAAACCCGCCCGCCCTCCTTGCGAGCCTGCTCTGCTCCCCCTTCGTCAATCGGGGCAAGCTCGGCCTCCCGGCGCATCGGCTCCGCGAGGCGCTCTGGACCGAGGGACCGACGCTGGATCTTGCGGAGGCGCTCCAGGCGCTCCATCTACGCGGGGGCCTAGACGCGGGGCTCCGGCGCCTCGCCCTCCCCGGAAGGCGCCCGCTGCGGCGGTGGATCGAGGAGCTGGACTCCCTCTGGTCCGAGCTCGGTTTCCCGCACCGGCCCGCGGCGGTGAGCCAAACGGTGCGCGACGAGGTGGCCAGCGCGTGGGAGGGGTTCGCGCGCTCCGCCGAGGCGCTCCGCGGCCTCGCCGGGGACATCCTCGTCTCCGCCGACGAGACCGCCGCCTGGTTCCGCGCGGCCTGCGAGAACCGGCGCGTGGTGGCGCCGGGAGCCGAATCGGGTGGCATCCAGGTGGTAGGCCCCGCCGAAGCCCCGGGAATCCCCTTCGACCGGCTCTGGATGGCGGGATGCCACGGCGGGGTGCTCCCGGCGCCTCCTCCCTCGGAGCCGCTCCTCACCGCCGAGGAGGCGCGGGAAGTGGCGGGCGTCTCCCACGAGGAGTCGTGGAAGCGGGCCGAGAGGGACCTGTGCGCGCTGTCGGCCCTCTGCGAGGACACGGGTGCGGTGGCCTGGAGCCGGGCCTTCGCCGCGCCGGGGGGCGATCCCTTCCTCCCCAGCCCGCTCCTTCAGGACTGCTTCGAGCGGCGGCGGGGCGCCGGCCGGTCCGAGGGGATGGAGCGGGCCCCCTTCGTCTTCGACGTCTGGGGCCGCGAGAGGGGGGCGTGGCTGGCGGCGCCCTGGATGGCGGGGGCCAGCCGGGGGCTCGCGCGGCCCGAAGCCGCCGCGCCGCCGCCGCCGTCGGCGGTGGCGGCGGCCATTCCGGCGGAAATCCGGGTCACCCGGCTCGGCGCGCTGCTGTGGTGCCCCTTCAGCTACTTCGCCTTCGACGTGTTGGGGCTCGCCCCCCTGCCCGCGCCGTCCGGCGGCATCGCGCCCAGGGAGCGCGGCATCTTCGTCCACGCCGTCGTCAAGGCCTTCCTGGCGAGCGTCGAGGGAGAGGTCCCCGAATGGCCCGACGACGAGGGCGGCGCCTGGCTCCACCTGCGGCGCGTTGTGGAGGGCGCGCTCGCCTCGAAGCCCGCGACCCCGGACTGGCGGGCCGAGAGGCGGCGGCTGCTCGGCGAAGACGCGGAGGGGACGCTCGGGGTCATGAGGGCGTGGCTGGAGGCGGAGCGGGTCCACCGGCGGGAGGGTTGGAAGCCTCTCGCGGGCGGGCTGGAGGCGGCTTTCTCCGGGCTCGCGCTCGAGGGCGCGCCCATCCGGGTCCGCGGCACCGTGGACCGGGTGGACGTCCACGACGAGCTAGGGTGGTGGGTCCTCGACTACAAAACCGGCGCCGTCCCGGCCAAGGAGAACGTGGTCAAACACCACCTCGAGCCCCAGCTTCCGGCCTACGCGGCCGCCGTGGCCGCGGGCCTCGTGGGGACGGAGGGCGGATCGCGGAGATGGGAGGGCCCCGTCACCGCCGGCTATGTGGTGCTCCACCGCCCGGCGGAGGTGGAGATCGCCCCCTTCCGCTACCGCAACCGCCCCTTCGACCTCGGCACCGTGGCGGAGTGGGAGAAGGCCACCGCGGCACGTCTCTCCGAGGCGGCCCGCGGACTTTTCCCGGCCCTCCCGCGCCCCGACCCTTCGCGGGCGTCGCGCTCGAAGCTCCCCTGCGTCCGCTGCAAGATGGAGGCGCTCTGCGGGTTCTACGATGATCCCACGCGGCATGCGGCCGGGGAGGGAGAGGAGGAGGGATGAGAAGCGCCGACTGGCACCTCCGTCTCGCCGCCCTCGACCCCACGCGGAGCGTCCTCGTGCGAGCCCCCGCGGGCTCGGGGAAAACCGACCTGCTCACCGCCCGCTACCTGGCGCTGCTCTCGGGTGGCGGCTACGGCGGCGGCCCCTGCCGCCCCGGTCAGATCCTGGCGGTGACCTACACCGACCGGGCGGCCCTGGAAATGAAAGCCCGCATCGGCCTCTGGCTGGGGCGCGCCGCGGACCCCGGCTACGCGCCGCGCCCCGACGACGACTGGGGCCGCGAGGTGCTCGGGCTCGCCCGGGCCGCCTGGGAGGCCCACGGCCGGAGGGCGGAACTGCTGTGCAACCCCACCGCCTACCGGGTGGGCACCTTCCACGGCTTCTGCGCCTCCGTCTGCCGGGCCTGGCCCCTGGAGTCCCGCATTCCCATGGACGCGGAGGTCCTGGCGGATCCGCTGCAAGAGCGAGTTCGTCGCGAGGCCGTGGCGTCGCTCTTCGCGGATCTGCGCCGGCGGCCGGCCGACGATCCAGTGCGTAGGGCCTTCGAGAGCCGCCTCGCGGCGCTCGACAACCGGGCGCGCCGCCTGGCGGAACAACTGGCGACGGTGCTGGCGGAACGCCAGAAGGTGCCCCGGCTCGGCGCGCTCGTCGCGGAGGGGGCGGCGTCCGCCCGGGCCGCCCTCGAGGAGTGCTTCGCGGACCGGGTCCGCCCCGCCCGGGAACATTTCCTGGCCAACCCGGAGGGATGGGCGGCCGTGGTCCGCGCCAGCGCCGAAACGCCGCTCGGCTCGGCGGAGAACCCCGTGGCCCCGCTGCCGGAAACAGTTCCGGGGGAAGGGCTCTCGGACGGTCCCGGCTGGGTGCGCGTGGCGAGCGTCTTTCTGCGTAAGGACGGCGCGGAGGCGGTGCGGCGCGCCTTGTTCAAGGGCTGGCCGGCCGACGCCTCCGAGTTCGTCAGGAGC
>JAKAIJ010000159.1 GCA_021814355.1 Acidobacteriota bacterium | reverse complement strand
GTGGCAATCGCCCGGTTGGGATACCGCCAGTTCCGGAGGCAACCTCTTCCCGGGGCCTAATCCCGGAGACCGCGGACCGTCAAGGCGCCCGCCCCGCGCTCAGGCCTCTTTCGCGAGGCCGTACCGCCCGATGAGCCCCGCCACCTCGCCCAGCGGGACCACGTGGTCCGCCAGATTCGCGTCCACCACCTGTTTGGGCATTCCGTAGATGACCGCCGTCTCGGCGGACTCGGCGACCACCTTTCCGCCCGCCAGCTTCACCGCCCGGGCTCCCTCGGTGCCGTCGTCCCCCATCCCCGTCAGGACGACGGCCATTCAGAACCGTCCGCAGATCCTGGCCATGCTCGAGAAGAGGTTGTTGGCGGAGGGGGCGAAGCGGTCCTCGGAGCCCCGGTCCGACACCCAGAGCCGGCGGGCGCCGTCCTCGATCTTCAGGCGGAGCTGGGAGCCGCCCGGCGCCACGTAGACGTGGCCGGGGAAGAGCGCCTCGCCGTCCACCGCCTCCCGGGCCACGCGGCCGATGAGGGTGGTCAGCCGGTCCGCGAAGAGCCGCGTGAAGAGGGGGGGCATGTGCTGGCAGACCAGGATCGGGGAGACCATCTCCTGGGGCAGGGCCGACAGGACCTGCTGGATGGCCGGGGGCCCGCCCGTGGAGGCGGCCAGGGCCACCACCTCGGCGAAGCGCTCCCCCTTCTTGGCCGCGGGCAGGGGCTCCGGCGAAGGGAGGGGCGGGGCCTGGGCCACGCGGTCGCGGATCTTCTCGAAGTGGAGGTGCGGGATGGCCAGCACCTTGCTGACGAGCTCCTCCTCGAGTGCCCGCAGGCGCGGCGAGGCGGTCCGGGAGGGCTTCACCACGAAGTCCACGGCCCCCAGGTCCAGGGCCTTGAAGACCGACCGATTGCTCTCCCGGGAGGAGACCACCAGGACGGGGATGGGGCGGTTGGCCATGAGCCACCGGAGCACGGCGAAACCGTCCATCCGGGGCATCTCCAGGTCCAGGGTGACGGCGTCGGGGGCGAGCTGGACGATCTTGCGGATGGCGTCCTCGCCGTCGTAGGCCTTTCCCACCACCTCGATGTTCGGGCTGGACTCGAGGATCTCCCCGATGACCTTGCGGTTGAAGGGGGAGTCGTCCACCACCAGCACCCGGATCTTGCTCACGCGTCTGCCCCCTTGATGTAGACCAGGTCGGTCGCCAGATGGACGAGCCGGAACTTGTCGGTGACCGAGATCAGGCTCTCGGAGTGGCCCAACAGCAGATAGCCCCCCGGCTTGATCCGGTCGTGGAACCGTTCCACGACCTTCACCTTCGAGTCCAGATCGAAGTAGATGATCACGTTGCGGCAGAGGATCACGTCGAAGGGCGCGAGCAGGGCGTAGCGCTCGAGCTCGAAGAGGTTGAACCGCGAGAAGGTGATCCCCGCCCGCAGCTCGTCCTTGACCCGCCACCGGTCTGGGCCGGCAGGGGTGAACCAGCGATCCCGGAAGGCGCCGTCGGTGGTGCGGAAGGAGTTGGGGGTGTAGATGCCCTCCCGCGCCTTGCCCAGGACCCGCGTGTTGATGTCGGTGGCCTGCACCTCCACCGCCGAGATGGGCACCACCGGCTGCTCGCGCAGGAGGATCGCCAGGGTGTAGGCCTCCTCGCCGGAGGAGCAGCCCGCGCTCCAGATCCGGATCTTGGCGCCGGGGGACTTCGCCCAGAGGGCGGGCAGGATTTCGCGCTGGAGGCAGCGGAGCTGGCGCTCCTCCCGCATGAAGTAGGTCTCGTTGGTGGTGATGGCGACGATGAGCTGGTCCCACTCCGCGGCGCGGTCCGGGTCGAAGCGGAGGTAGGTGTAGTAGTCCTCCATCTCCTCGGCCCCCGTGGCCGCCACCCGGGCCTCCAGCCGTTTCTCTAGGAAGAAGCGGGAGCCCTCGGAGAAGTGGAGGCCCGTGCGCTCGTGGACCAGCGCGCAGAACCGCCGGTAGAGATCGTCGCTCATCAGGGGCGGCGAGGGACCGCCCGGCAGCTCCGCGGTCATGTCCCCCCTATGCGTTCTCGAGGTGTTTGAGAATGTCGAGGAGCACCAGCTTGGTCTGGAAGTCCACCGATTGGGCCTCGTGCTCGATGAGGGGCACGTGGGCCCGCCCGAGGGAGGTGAAGAAGGCGAAGGCCGCGTCCTTGAGCCCCGAGTCGGTGAGGTAGTGCAGGAGCCTCGGCACCGCCTCGATGGCTTCGAGGCGGGTCAGGGCCTGAACCACGGTCTGCTTGACCAGGAGGTCGGGATCCCTCTCGAGCTCCCGCAGGAGGACCGGGATGAAGCGCCGGTCGCCCGAGCTCCCCATGAGGTCAATGGCGGCGGAGCGGATCTCCCAGTGGCGGTCTTCGAGCGCCTCCACCAGGGCCCTCTGCCCCTCGGGCCGCCCCGAGCGGCCCACGGCGGCCAGGGCCGCCCGGCGGACCTCCACCACGTCGCTGGACCGAGCCAGCTCCAGAACCTGGGGGAGCAGGGGCCCGCAGCCCACCTCGGCGAGGCCGCGCAGGGCGGAGAGGCGCACCGGGAGCTCGTCGCCCTCGAGGAGGGACAAGAGGGCCTTGGCGGTCTCGGGGTCGGTGCTCTGGGCCAGAAAGAGCGCCGCTTCGGCGCGGACCCTCAGGTCCGGGTCCTGGAGGGCCTGCATCAGGACGTCGGGCTGGCGGGTCAGGAGCTCCCGGCCGAGCCCCGCGATGACCGCCCGCCTCACCTTGGGGCTGGGGTCGGCGAGCAGGGGCAGCAGCCGCGCGAAGGCGTCCCGCCCAGCCTTGGCCGCCACGAGCCCCGCAACGGCTTGACGAACCTCGACGCTCGCGTCCGCAAGCCCTGGCAGGAGCGGTTCCGCCTCGCCCGGAGGAAGGCCCTCGGCGAGCAGCGTATAACCCGCGCGGCGCACGACGCCGTCGGCGTGGGAAAGGAGCGCGGTGCCCGCCGCGGCGGCCTGCCGTCGCAGGTCCCCCCGGCGCCGGCAGAGGGCCCGCACCGACTTGAGCGCGGGCTCCTGGCAGGCGGGGTCCCCCGAGCGCAGGGCGTCCACCAGTTCCTGCATGGCGCGAGGGTCCTCCACCTGGCCCAGAGCCCCGAGGGCCTCCGCGCGGACCTGGAAGTCGTCGTCCCGGGCCTGCGCCAGAAGCGGCACCACCGCCTCCGGCGAGCCAGCGGCCGCCAGGAGCTGGATGAGCAGGATGCGCTGCTGCTGGCTCGGCGCGGCGTTGAGTCGGCGGATGAGCTGGGGGACGGCGGCCGCGCCGTAGCGCGAGGCGGCCACCGAGGCGTCCCGCTGGAGGTAGGGGTTGTCCAGCTCCTCCAGCACCCGCGGCAGGAGGGTCAGGTCCGTGAGGAATCCCGCCACGAGGATCATGCCGCGCCGCTCGGGAATCTTCGCCTCGGGCCAGAGGGACTCAAGGCGCTCGAGGAGCGGGAGGGGAAAGTACTCGCGGACGAGCCGGCCGATCTCGGCCTGGTGGTGGGCCAGGAAGGCCTCGGGCATGGAGGCGTAGTAGATGCGGCCGATGGCGGCCATGACCTCGGCCACGTGGGCCTCGGGGCCGGACGCCCGCTCGAGGAGGAACGGCACCACCGCCGGGTCGCCCATCTGGCCGAAGGCCTTCAGGATGGCCTTCCGGAACCGGGCCGGCTCGTAGAGCTCCATGAGTTTCTCGGTGGCGAGGGGCCCGGCCGTCGCGGCGAGGGCGTCCACCAGGTGGAAGAGGATCCAGTCGTCCCCCCGCTGGAGCAGGTCGAAGAGGACGGGGAGGCTCCCGGGGTCCCGCAGCCGCCCCAGGCTGGCGATGGCGGCGCAGACGATGTTCTTGTTCTCGTGGCTCAGGTAGTAAATGAGGTGGGGGATGGAGGCCTTGCTGGGAACCTCGCCGAGCAGGAGGATGAGCGCCAGCTTGACGTCCGGGTCCTCCTCGATGAGCGCCTCGTACGCGTGGGGAAGCACGGGGGGACCCAGCTTGACGAGGGCCTCGAGGCAGGTGTTGCGGCGGCCTGCGTTGTCGGCGTCGTGGAGGCCCCGGAGCAGGAGCGGGATGACGGCGGCGGCGGGGTGAGCCTGGACGGCCTCGACGGCGGCCTTCCGGACGCGCCAGTTGGCGTCGCCCAGTAGCCCGGGCAGAAGGGGGACTGCCACCTCGGCGGGGCTCTCCGCCAGCGCGAGCGCCGCCTTTCGGCGGCTCTCCACCTCCGGTGACGCGGCGAGCTGTGCCAGCTCCTCGGCCATGGTCCCCCCTCAGGTTCGGCGCAGGTAGTCGGCAACGACGGAGCGCAGGAGGTTTCCCTTCCCGGGACACCGCTCCTCGATGTAGCGCTTGCCCTCGGCGGCCTCCTCCGTGAAGAGGGTGAAGAAGTCGTCCACCCGCTCGACCTGCGCCAGGCGCTCGGCCTCATAGACGAGGAGGTCGGTGAACACGATGCGGGCCAGCCGGAGGGCCGCGTCGTCGGCGGCGTCGGAGCGGGCCTCCTCGGCCAGCGGGAGGTCCAGGTGGTAGCGGAGCTTCTGGAGCACCGCCCGCTCGTTCCAGCCCTCGTCAATGTAATCGTCGGCTCCGTAGAGGGACTCGGGGCGGCGCCGGTAGCGCCGGGAGTCGTGGATGGCCCCCAGCAGGATGACGGTTCCGGGCTTGGCGCTCTCCCCGGCGAGTCTGGCCAGGAGGTCCGTCCCCATGAGCTTGGGCAGGTAGGGGTTCACCAGGAGCAGCCGGGGCCGCTCCCGCGCGACCACCTTGTGGGCCTCCTCGCCGTCCTCCACCACGAAGAGGTGGAACCCCTGGCGCGAGAGGAGCTCCACCAGCATGGTGCGAAAGTCGCGCTGGATGTCGGCCACTACGGCCGTGACCCCGCCGCGGGCTCCCTTCAGCTCGTGGGAGGCCTCCTGGGCCGGAGCCACGAGGAACTCCTGGCCGCAGCTCCGGCAGCGGACACGGAGCAGGCGGCTGCGGGCGTCGGCCACGCGGTAGCGCTTGAGACACCCCGGACACTGGACGATCATGCGGGCCTCCCGGTGACTTCGAAGGTGAGGAAGAGCGACAGATTGAGGACCGACACCGTCCGGTCCCTGTGGTGGAAGACTCCCTCCACGAACTCGTGTTCCTGGGGCAGGAAGCTCTCGGGAGGCGGCTCCAGGGCGGAGAGGTCCACCTCCACCACTTGTTCGATGGCGTGGACCCGCAGGCCGAAGAGCTCCTCGCCCAGGTCAAGGACCACGACCTTGGCTCCCCCGCCGCCCTCCTCCTCGGGTACCCCCAGGCGCCGGGGCGCATCCAGGACGCTCACGATGCGCCCCCGGAGCGAAAAGATGCCGCGCAGGAAGTCCGGGGCGTGGGGCACCGGGGTCTCGGGCTGCGGCTTGATGATCTGGGAGATGTCGGCGATGGGGATGGCGTAGCGGCGGCGGCCCACGGCGAAGACCAGGACCTTCTCCAACCGCCCCGCAGCCGCCGGGGCCTCCGCTACGGGCGGGGCTGGGGCGGAGGCAAGCGGCAAAAGCTCCGCGGCCGGGGAGTCCTGCGGCCCGGGGCCACACTCCTGCGCCGGCTGGGCCGGGGGCGGAGGCGGGGACGGCGCCGGTTCGGGCCCGGAGACGGCAGCCCTTTGCGCCGACGGAGCCGCGGGCGGCGGGACGGGTACGTCTGGGACGCTTGGGGGCGCCGACGCCCTCGCCTTCTTGCGGATCTTCGCCAGGTCCACCGACACCTCCCGGTTCGGTCATTATAAAAAAGACGGGAGGGGCCGCGCAAACGGCGCCTTCCAGGGGGGAGACGGGCTGGCTCATATCAATTGGACACCCGTCATGGAGGAATCGCCTTCGCGAGCGAAGCGAGGGAAGGCGGCGTCCCGCGCGGATCGGGCCTAGTGCAAGGAACGCGAGCGGGCGAGGCCGAGTCGTACTGGGATGTACTTCGAGCGCCTCAGCCCGCGAAGCGTGACACAGCAGGAGGCCTTCGGGTTCCGGCCCCCCAAGGATCTCTGGCGCGACGAGAGCGCCCTGGGATGCACCGCAAGGCGCGGCGAGGAAGGCGATGCGTGCCGGACGGTGCATCGGCGACGAGCCGCAACGCCGC
>JAKAIJ010000158.1 GCA_021814355.1 Acidobacteriota bacterium | reverse complement strand
GCGATGTCGGGCTCGTGGGTCACCAGGATGAGGGTGTTGCCCAGGGCGTTGAGCTGGACGAGTTGCTCCATGATGCGCGCGGAGGTGACGCTGTCCAGGTTGCCCGTGGGTTCGTCGGCCATAACCAGGGCGGGCCGGTTCACGAGGGCCCGGGCGATGGCGATCTGCTGACGCTGGCCCCCCGAGAGCTGGTTGGGCATGTGGCGCGCGTGGGTGTCGAGCTTGAGGTACCGCAGAGCGTCGAGGGCGCGGGCGTGGCGCTCGGCGGGGGGCATCTTGGCGTAGATGAGGGGCAGTTCCACGTTTTCGACCGCGTTGGCGCGGGGGAGCAGGAAGAAGCTCTGAAAGATGAACCCGATCTTGCGGTTGCGCACCTCGGCTAGCTCGTCCTGGGAGAGCGCGTGGACCGGCGCGCCCTCCAGGAGGTACTCGCCGCCGGAGGGGGTGTCCAGGCAGCCCAGCAGGTGGAGCAGTGTGGACTTGCCCGAGCCGGAGGGGCCCATGATGGCGATGAACTCACCCCGCCGCACGGTGATGTCCACCCCGCGCAGGGCGTGGAAGACCTCCTCGCCCATGGGATAGTCCTTCACGAGGCCACGCGCCTCGATCAGGACGTCTCCGGCGGGCACCTCAGTCCACCTCCACCTTGACGCCCGCCTCCTGCTTCCGCTCGAGTTCCTCCTGCTTGAGGAGCTTCACCTTGACGCGGTCCCCCTCCCGCATGGTCTTGAAGAGCCGGTAGGGCCCCGTGATGACCACCTCCCCGCCCTTCAGGCCGTCGGCGACCTCGGTGTAGAGGTCGTCCGAGAGACCGGTCCTCACCGCGACCTTAGCCACCTTGCCGTCGGCGGCGGTGAAGACGAAGAAGGCCTGCTCGCCGCTCTTCTCCTCGGTGCGGATGGCGCCCACGGGAACCCGCAGGACCCCCCGGCGCTTGTCGGCGATGAGTTTGACCCGGGCGGTGATTCCGGGCTTGAGGTCGGCGTCGGGGCGGAGGATCGCGACCTTCACCAGAAACTGCCGGATGTTGGACTGGAGCCCCTGGGCGCCCGCGTGAGCCGAGGCGCCGATCTCCACCACCCGGCCGTCGTACTTCTTCCCGCCCAGGGCGTCCACGGTGACGATCACGTCCTGGCCCAGCTTGAGCCGCGGAAGGTCCACCTCGTCCACCTGGACCTCGGTGATGATCTCGGAGAGGTCCGAGACGGTCAAGATGACGGTCCCCGCGAAGTTCATCGTGCCCATGACGGCGGTCTCGCCCTCCTTGGCGTTCACGGCCGTGACGACCCCCGCGATGGGCGCGCGCATGGTGGTCTTGGCCAGGTTGTCCTGGGCCTTCTGATAATAGGCCTGGGCCTGGGCCACCTGGGACCTCGCGGACTGGGCCGCCAACTCGGCCTGCTCGAGGGCGAGCTTGGCGTCCTCGTGCTGGGTGGTGGAGAAGATCCCCTGGGCGAAGAGCTCCTGGGCCCTCGCCCACTCGCGCCTCCGCTGGGCGAGGCTCGCGGCGGCCTGCCGCGCCGCCACCGCGGCGGCGTCGAGGTTGGCCTTGGCGGAGGCCACGTCCCGCTGATAGGTGTCCGGGTTGATCTGGACCAGGATGTCGCCCTTCTGGACGGCGGCGCCCTCCTTCCGGGGGAGGGCCACGATCTCGCCCATGACCTGGGAGGAGATGTTGACGGTGGTCTTGGCCGTAACCAGGCCGTCGGCGGTGACCGTGGGGGCCACGTCGCCCCTCTCGGCCTTCACCCCCTCGACCTCCTCGGGCCGCTTGCCCGCCTTGACGATCGAAAGCACGACCACGACGACGACCAGGAGCCCCGCGCCGGTGAGGACCCAATGCTTGCGCTTCACGCGTTCCCCCTCAGGTCTGGAAGAAGAAGGCCCAGGCCGTCCAGAGAAGGACCTTGGCGGCGAAGACCGCGATAACCACGGTGGCAGCCTGAGAGCGGCGCATCTTGCCCGCGGCGGCGAACCCCAGGATGCAGAGGACCGCGGTCCAGAGGGCGAAGAGGTCCAGGCTGGAGAGCAGCGCGTACTGCCATCCGGCGAGGGCATCCTGGCCCAGGATGGCCCCCGCGTTGGACAGGACGGGGTTCATGGGGTCCACGGACGACGGGTCCTTCACGGCCAGGATGATGCAGGCGAGGACCGCCTGGATCGCCTTGGGAACCTGGGCCCAAGAGACGACGATCAGGGTCTGGGAGTAGGAGAGGGCCCGCCCCAGGGCCAAGAATCCCACCCAGTAGACGAGCGACGCGAGCAGAAGCAGGATCGCCGAAGCGGGGAGGCTCCAGAGCGCGCGGGTGTAGGGGTTCACGTCTTTGGCGCTTTCGAGGGCCTTGTCCATCTGCTCGGCGGACATTTGGGAGGCGAACCGGCTGCGCTGGAGCTGGTCGCGCACGAAGGACTCCATGTCCACGCGCGAGAGGAAGGTGAAGCTGGCGAGCCCCCCCAGGATGCCGAGCAGAGCCATGGGCCAGAGGGCGAAGTGCCACTTCGCGCCCCGCATGGCGGCGAACGCGGGGGTGGGGGAGGCCACGACCCCCGCCGCCGCCGTCCAGGGCGAGGGGATGGGCCCGGAGGGCTCGGCCGCGGGCCCGGTGGGGTCCGGCACGGGGGCGCCCACCGTGGGGGTGGGCGCGCTCGCGGGCGGGTTTTCTTCCGTCGGCGTTCTCGTCTCGTCCATGCGTCACCTCACTTCCCGGCCGCGGGCAGGCGGCTGTCGTCTGCGGAGGGCTGTCCGGCCGCGGCCGCCGCGGTTTCCGCCACCCGGAGCCCCTTGCCCTCGAGGTAGGTGCCCACCGCGCGGTCCAGGGAGGCTTGGGCCAGCTGGTTGTCAATGCGGGCCTTGAGCAGCGCGGACTTGGCGGCGATGAGGTCGTTCTGGTAGGAGAGGACGTTGAACGAGGTGGAGAGGCCGTTCTCGTACTTCTTCTTCTCGGCGTCCAGCTTCTGCTGCTGCAGCCTCACGTTGAGGTCGGCGGCGGCGATCCGCTTCTCGGTGGTTTGAAGGTTGCGCAGGGAGAGGCGCACGTCGTTGGCGACGATCTGCCGGGTCTTCTCCAGTTGGATCTCGGTGGCGCTCTGCGCCAGGCGGTAGGTCTGGAAGGTGTAGCGCGCCCCGCGGTTCTGGAGGGGGTAGCGGAGGGCCAGGCCCAGCGCCCACGACTTGTAGTCCCGTCCGGTGACCTGGTTCCAGGCGTCGGAGAAGCCGCTGTTCACGAAGGCGCCGGTGAAGGAGTTGTAGTAGTCCCCGGCGGTCCCCGCGTAGGTGAGGCTTCCGGAGAGGGTGAGCGAGGGCAGGATCTGGTTCTTGGCCCAGGCCGTGTCGAGCCGGTTCTTGTCGAGGGTGCGCTGGAGGACCCGGATCTCGGGCCGGAGGGCCTCGGCCTTCTGGAGGAGCGAGGACTCGTCGTATGCGCCGGGGTTGCGGGAGGGCTCCTCCGAGGGCACCACGTGCTGGTTCCAGCCGGCTCCCTCCTGGGCGTACCCGAGGGCCAGCTTCAGGACGTCCTCGGTGTTCCGAGCCTGGCTCTCGGCCACGACGATGTCTTGCTCGCGCTGGGCCACCTGCGCGTCGGCGGTGACCTGCTCGATCGGCGCGAGGACCCCTGCGCGAATCCGCGCCGCCGTCTCGGTCTGGAACTCCTTGGCCAACTGGAGCCCCGACCGGCTCACTTCGAGCGACCTTAGGGCGTACACGAGGTCCCAGTAGGACTGCTCCACCTGGAGCAGCGTGTCCCTCAGGCTCTGGGCGTACTGGAAGCCCGCCGCCTCCCGGTCCAGCCGGGCCTTGCGGCGGGAGAGGTCCGCGACCTTGCCGAGCCCCCGCAGGAGGGGCAGCGTGGTCCCGAGCTGGAGGGTGGAGCCGTAGGAGGGATTGAAGAGGGAGTAGGCGGAGTTGGTCCGCGTGCGGGTGTTGTTCCAGGAGAGGGTGAAATCCTGGCCCCACGGCGTGTACTGCTCCAGGCCGAGCCCGTACGTGTCCTGCCGCTGGAGGTAGAGCGATCTCCCGCCGCCGGCCTGGAGGACGCTGGTGGTGGGGGTCCGGCTGACCGACGCGCCCCAGTTGGCCGAGAGGTTGAGGTCGTAGGCCCCCTCCGCCGCCTTGAGCCGCCACTCCGCCTGGTCGAAAACCAGCTTCTCCACCTGCACGTCGAAGCTGTTCTTCGCCGCAAGGGCCAGGGCGTCCTGGAGCGTGAGGGTGAGGGTGGGGGGCTCCTGCGCCGCCGCGGCGCTCCCCGAGACGAGGGCCGCGGCGAGGAGGACGGAGACGAATTCCGCACGGTGGGACATCGCTGACCTCCCTGTACCTGGGGTGCTACGGCGCCGCTCTGCCCAAAGTTTCCCGGTTCCAGGGGTTGCGCGGCACCGTGGCTCCTGCTATAATCCGCATTCGGCGGGAAGGAGCCGAACCATGGCCAGAGTCTGTGACATCTGCGGCAAGAAACCCAGCGTGGGCAACAACATCAGCCACGCCCACAACCTCACCAAGCGCCGCTGGCTTCCCAACCTGAAGTCGGTGAAGGCCAGCGTGGCGGGCCGGACCCGGACCATGCGGGTCTGCGCCAAGTGCCTCAAAGCGGGCAAGGTCCTCAAGGCCGTCTGAGCTCCAAGAAGGCCTGCAGCTCCGAAGCGGCCCGCGCGGAGGCGCCCCCTTCGCCGAGCCGCTTTCGCATTTCCTTCTCCAGCGCGGCGGCTTCCCGCCGGGCCTGCTCTCCCGAATCCAGGAACCCCGCCAGCGCCCGGGCGACCGCCTGCGGCGTGAACGCCCCCTGAAGGAGCTCGGGGACCGCGGCGCGCCCCGCCACCACGTTGGGCAGAGCGACGTGCGGCAGGGTCACCAGCCGGCGGCCGATCTGGTAGGTGAGGCGGTTCACCCGGTAGACCACCACCTGCGGGACCCCCATGAGGGCCGCCTCCAGGGTGGCGGTTCCCGAGGCCACCGCCGCCGCCTGGGCGTGGCCCAGCACGTCGGCGTACTCCCCCTCCACCCAGCGGATGGGCCCCCCGTCGAAGGGGCCTCTCAAGGAGGCGGGAAGGCCGTGGGCCCAGGGAACCATCGGGACCGCCTCGGGATGGGTCTTCCGGAGGAGCGCGGCGGCTCCGGCGAGGGCGGGGAGGTTCCGCCGCACCTCCGAGGGCCGGCTTCCGGGGAGCAGCGCCACGCGGGGGGCTCTGGGCGAGAGGCCGTGCCGGGTCAGGAACTCCTCCAGGGAAGAGGCGGGCCGGGCCGTGTCCACGAGCGGGTGGCCCACGAACCGCGCCTCCACGCCCCGCGCTTTCAGGAACTCCTCCTCGAAGGGGAAGAGGACCAGCGCCAGGTCCACGTTCGCGGCCAGAAAGCGCGTCCGCCCCGGCCGCCAGGCCCAGACCTGGGGGGTGATGTAGTAGACGACGGGGATCCCGAGCCGCTTGGCGTGCCGGGCCAGGCGGAAGTTGAAGTCGGGAAAATCCACCAGGACCAGCGCCCCGGGGCGGCGCTCCCGCAGGGCGGCCTTCAGGGTCCCCAGGGCGCGCCAAAGGCCGGGCAGGCGAAGGAGCACCTCGCCGATGCCCACCACCGCGAGAGATTCGCTCGGGACCAGGATCTCGACCCCCGCGGCGCGCAACGAGGGTCCCCCCGCGCCGTACCAGCGGGCCTCCGGGAGGCGTCCGGCGAAGGCCCGCACGAGCGCCCCGGCGTGGGCGTCGCCCGAGGCTTCGCCCGCCACCACCGCCAGCTCGAGGGCGTCCCCCATGGCTCCTCCGCGCCCATTGTACCGCAGCGCCCGCGTGCGCGGACCTCTCCGGCGGACCGCCTCCTTACCGATCTGCTAGAATCGGTGCGGAGGCGAAGGATGTTCCTGACCTTCGAGGGCATCGAGGGCTGCGGAAAAAGCACCCAGGTCCACCGTCTGGCGGATCATCTGCGCACCCGTGGAACGGCCCTCACCCTCACCCGCGAGCCCGGCGGATCGCCCATCGGGCCCGCGCTGCGGAGCCTTCTCCTCTCCGAGTCCTACGCGGTGGTGCCCCGGACCGAGCTCCTGCTTTACGCCGCCGAACGCGCCGAGCACGTGGCGCGCGTCGTCCGCCCCGCGTTGGAGCGCAGTGAGCGGGTGCTGTGCGATCGATACGGAGCCGCCA
>JAKAIJ010000157.1 GCA_021814355.1 Acidobacteriota bacterium | reverse complement strand
GTCCGCCGGACTCTCCGTCGAGTACACGCCGCAGGCGCGGGTGAACCGGCTCCAGGGCACGATCTACCTGGAGGTGGACATTGACGAGACGGGCGCGGTGACCGGCGCGCGGGTCGTGAAGGGGCTCAACCCGGACTACGGGATGGGGGAGGCCCTGGCGAAGGCGGCGCGGCAGATGCGCTACTCGCCGGCGATCAAGGAGGGCGTCCCCGTCAAGACGAGGATGACCTTCCCCGTCCGCCTGGAGATCAAGAAATAATCCGGAAGGCCAGGGCGATTTTGGAAGAGGCAGAAACCAAAACAAGAGGACTAGAACCCATCTCAGAAATAAGGCATGGTCGCGACGGAGGCCAGCCGCGATGGATGGCAAGGAAGCGAGCGAAGGGCGATGCCGGAGACCATCGGATGAGCGAGCTGACGCAGCCAGGCGCGCGGATGGCCCCGTCCCTTCGGGCGCTCGCGGCGGGCGTCGCATGGCTTTGTTGGCCTCCCTCGACAGGCGGCAAGCCCGCAGCCTGCCTGCGGTCGGCCGCCTCGCCCTGCTCGCCCGGCGCAGAGCGCGCGGCCGCGCCCTATTTTTGAGAGGGGTTCTAGAGAAGGAGAGAGGCGAGCGATGGACGCGAAGGGCGTGATGGAGCTGATCAAGGCGAAGGAGATCCAGTTCGTTGATCTGCGGTTCATGGACCTGCCCGGGCTGTGGCAGCACATGACCATCCCCGTGGCCGCCTTCAGCGAGCAGGTCTTCAAGGAGGGGCTCGGCTTCGACGGTTCGTCCATTCGCGGCTGGCGCTCCATCCACGAGAGCGACATGCTCGTGATCCCCGACCCCGGCTCGGCCTTCGTGGACCCCTTCTTCGCCCACCCCACCGTCACCCTCATCTGCGACATCCTGGACCCCGTGACCCACCAGCCCTACCCCCGCGACCCGCGGAACATCGCCATCAAAGCCACCCAGTACCTGCTCAGTACGGGCGTCGCCGACACGGCCTTCTTCGGGTGCGAGGCGGAGTTCTTCGTCTTCGACGACATCCGGTTCGACCAGACGGCCAACGCGGGGTACTACTTCCTCGATTCCAACGAGGGGCGCTGGAACAGCGGCCGCGACGAGAACCCGAACCTCGGCTACAAACCCCGCTACAAGGAGGGCTACTTCCCGGTTCCGCCCACCGACTCCCTGAGCGACCTGCGGGGCGAGATGGTGCGCCTCATGCAGGAGATCGGCCTCCACGTGGAGGCCCACCACCATGAGGTGGCCACGGCCGGCCAGTGCGAGATAGACATGCGGTTCGACACCCTGGTGCAGACCGCCGACAACCTGATGAAGTTCAAGTACGTGGTCAAGAACGCGGCGCTGCGCCACGGCAAGACCGCCACCTTCATGCCCAAGCCCCTCTTCGGGGACAACGGCTCCGGGATGCACACCCACCAGAGCCTCTGGAAGGAGAAGAAGCCGCTCTTTCCGGGCGACGGCTACGCCGGGCTCTCCCAGACCGCGCTCCACTACACGGGCGGCCTGCTCAAGCACGCCCGGGCGCTGGCGGCGATCATCGCTCCCACCACCAACTCCTACAAGCGCCTGGTCCCCGGCTTCGAGGCGCCGGTGAACCTGGCCTACAGCCGGCGCAACCGCTCCGCCGCCATCCGCATCCCGATGTACACCGAGAACCCGAAGGCCAAGCGGCTGGAGTTCCGTCCCCCGGACCCCTCCTGCAACCCCTACCTGGCCCTGGCGGCCCAGCTCATGGCGGGGCTCGACGGCGTCCTCGGCCGCACGGACCCCGGCCAGTCCCTGGACAAGGACCTCTACGCCCTCCCGCCGGAGGAGCTGAAGAACATCCCCACCATGCCCGGAAGCCTCTCCGAGGCGCTGGACTGCCTGGAGAAGGACCACGAGTTCCTGCTCAAGGGCGACGTGTTCACGGAGGATTTTCTCCGCACCTGGATCGAATACAAGCGCCACCGCGAGGTGGAGGAGATGAGCCTGAGGCCGCACCCCTACGAGTTCGCGCTGTACTACGACATCTAGGCCCATCTTGTGATGGGCGGCGCTCCGGACGAGGCTCGGCTCAGGACGGGGGAGGAATGCGATGCGACGCGCCCTGCTGACGACGGTGTTGTGGCTGGCCACCCTGGCCTGCATCCACGTGGTGGTGAACGTCTATTTCCCCGAGTCCGCAGCCAAGGGGGCTCTCGCGACCCTGGAGGACGAGCTGCTGAAAGGCAGCCCCGGGACCCCGAAGGAGGGTGCCCCGGCGCCCGCGCCCCCCCCATCGCCGAAACCCCAGCCCCAGGGTCTGCTTCGCCGGCTCGTGCCGATGGAGACCGCCCACGCCGGCGGGCCCGTCACCGAAGAGGATATCTTTAACCGAATCAAAGGGATGCCGGAGGTGGTGGAGGCCTACCAGCGCATCGGCGGGCGGATGCCCCGCGTGGACGCGCTGCGCGCCTCTGGCGCCGTGGGAGAGGGCAACCAGGGGCTCCTGGTGGTGCGGGGCGGTCTTTCGGATCGCCGGGACCAGCGGACGGTGGAGGAGGAGAACGCCGACCGCGAGGTGGTCATCCGCGGCCTCGCCCGCGCCGCGGTTCTGGCCCAGGGCCAGCCCGACTCGGACGCCAACGTGAGCCAGGTGCTGGGCGACGCGCGCAGCACCTTTGCCGCCCTGCGGCGGGATCGCTCCCAGCCTGGCTGGTGGATTCAGGAACCGAACGGAGCGTGGCGCCAGCGGTAGTTTCGGTTTCCAGCGACGCTACTAGAGGGAGCGCATACGCCCTCCTTCCTGGTATGTTGCACCAGTGAAACGTGCGGCAACGGCTGTTTAATCAGATAGTTGAGCATATGGGCCGCCCCGGAACTCCGGGAAGGCGGGCTTTTCGGTTTTAACTCGTTGATAATAAACGGAAAAAATTTCCTTGACAGGGCACCCGTCCGACACTATATTATGTCGGCACGGCGAGGTGATGGCATGCCGAAGAACATCCCTTATGTCCGCAGGAGCCTCCCGGTCCCTTCGAAGAGGGTTCCTGCGCCTCTCAGCCAGCGCTCCAACATGGCGCTGAACGTCCCGGTCCCCAGTCCTCTTCTTCCTCTCGAAGGTTCCAGCGTGGCCGTCGGCGCGCGGGAGGGCGTGCCCCTTCCGCCCCGGGCCGCACCCGCCCAGTGAGACGGGGGAAAGGGCAGGAAGGCGGCGGGGTTACCCGCCGCCTTCTGCTTTTCCGCTTCGGCGCCGGTCCCACCACTCCGCGGCCCTGAGTGTCAGCGCCAGAGACATGCACGGAACGTGGACCGAGAGCACCCACGCCGTGGGAAAGGGCGCGCCGCGCACGAACTTGCAATAGAGCCACGGGAGCCAGACCAACAGGCCGGCGGCCAGGAAGGTCATCCGAAGCCGCGAGAACCGCTCCGCCTTCACGGGGCGTCGCCCCGCGCGGGCAAAGGGAGCCCCAGTCTGCGCATGACCTCCTGGATGTCGCTCCAGACGTCCCTCTTGGCGCCGGGATTGCGTAAGAGGTAGCTCGGGTGGAAGGTGGGCATGACGGGGATGCCGCCGAAGTCGGTCCAGCGCCCCCGGAGCTTGGTGATCGGCGCCTCGATCCCCAGGAGGAAGAGCACCGCGGTCTTGCCGAGGGCCACGATAACCTCGGGCCGCACGGCCTCGATCTGGGCCTTGAGGAAGGGCAGGCAAGCGGCCGCCTCGTCTGGCAGCGGCACCCGGTTGTCCGGGGGACGGCACTTGACGATGTTGGCGATGTAGACGTCCCCGCGCGTCAGCCCCATCCCCTTCGTGATGATGGCGGTGAGGAGCTGCCCCGCCCGCCCCACGAAGGGCTCGCCCCGGGCGTCCTCCTCGGCCCCCGGGCCCTCGCCCACGAAGAGCAGCCGCGCCGCGGGGTCGCCCACCCCGAAGACGATCGTCTTGCGGCCCTGGCAGAGCCGGCACCGGCGGCAGTCGCCCAGGGCCTCGCGGACCGCCTTCAGGCGGGCCGCGGCCGCGGCTGGGTCCTTGGGAGGAAGGACGGCGGCCTGCGCGGCGGGAGCCGCCTCGGAAAAGAGCGCCAAAGAGGGGGGGGCGGATTCCCGCACCGCGGGGGGAGGCTCCTTTCGCCCGTCGGCGGGGTGGAGCCCGGGACGGTCCAGGACGTAATCCAGTCCCTGGTCCTTCAAAAGGTCCGCCCGGAGGCGCATCTGCCGGACGCCGGAGTCATCCTTCACCGCGTGCCTCCAGGATGGCGTCCCAGAGCGCGGACGCGCAGGACGCCTTGGTGGTTTCGGGGACCCGCTGCTCGCTCCCGTCGGGGGCGAGGATCACGAGGGAGTTGATGTCGGAGTCGAACCCCGCCCCCTCCTTCGAGACGTCGTTGGCGGCGATGAGGTCCAGGCGCTTCTCGCGGAGCTTCTGGAGGGCGTTGGCCTTGAGGTCCGAGGTCTCGGCGGCGAAGCCGCAGACGAACTGGCCCGGGCGCTTCGCGGGGGCCAGGGCCTTCAGGATGTCGGAGGTGGGAACCAGCTCCGGAGCCCAGGCCCCGGCGGTTCCCTTCTTCCGCTTCCCCGCGGTGACCGCCTTCGCGCGGTAATCCGCCACGGCGGCGGCCATCACGAGGATGTCGCTCTCGGGGAACCGTGCACCGACCTCGCGCTCCATCTCCTCGGCCGTGGTGACGGGGACCCGCTCGACCCCCACGGGGGCGTCCAGGGCGACGGGCCCGGAAACGAGGGTCACCCGGGCGCCGCGCAGGGCCGCCTCGCGGGCCACGGCGTAGCCCATCTTGCCCGAGGAGCGGTTGGTCAGGAACCGCACGCCGTCCAACGGCTCGCGGGTGGGGCCGGCGGTCACGAGGACCTTCAGACCCGCCATCCGGCCCGTGGCCTGGAGCAGGTGGAGGGCCTGCTCCGCGATGGAGGCGGGTTCGGGGAGGCGCCCGTCGTCGTAGTCGCCGCAGGCCAGCTGGCCGCGGCCGGGCTGCATCAGGTGGTGGCCCCGGGCGGAGAGGAGTTGCAGGTTCTCTTGCGTGGCGGGATGGCGCCACATGTTCCCGTTCATGGCGGGCACCAGCAGGACCGGCGCCGTGCTGGCGAGGTAGTGGGTCGAGAGGAAGTCGTCCGCCAGGCCGCGGGCGAACTTCGCCAGGACGTTGGCGGTGGCGGGGGCCACCACGAGGAGCTGCTCCCACTTGGCCAGCTCCACGTGGGCGATGGAGGGGTCCCCGGCCCCGGCGAAGAGGTCCGTGATGACGGGGTTCCCCGAGAGCGCCTGGAAGGTGACCGGCGCCACCATCCTCGTGGCGTGGTCCGTCATCACCACCCGCACCTCGCACCCGCGCTCCAGGAGCCGGCGCACCAGGTCGCAGGACTTATAGATGCTGATCCCGGCGGAGACGCCGAGGGTGACGCGAAACGGCTCCTTTCCCTGTTCGCCCATGGTGCGCCTCCTGGCACGACCTTGCGGCACGCTGTGCCAGGGCCTATTTAACCACAGAGCGCACCGAGGGCACAGAGCAGATCCCTGATTTATTCTCGGGGGTCTCTGTGCTCTCTGTGGTGAAAAACTACTCTTCTTTGGCCGGCCGCGCCACCGTCGCGATGGCGAGTTCGTCGAGCTGTTTTTTCTCGACCTCTCCGGGCGACCCGGTCATCAGGCAGAGCCCCGAGGTGGTCTTGGGGAAGGGGATCACGTCCCGGATGGAGTCGCAGCCAAGAAGCAGCATGACGAGTCGGTCCAGGCCGAAGGCGATCCCGCCGTGGGGCGGCGTCCCGTAGCGGAAGGCGTCCAGCAGAAAGCCGAACTTCTCCTGGGCCTCCTCCTCGCTGAACCCGAGAACCTTGAAGACGCGGCGCTGGACGTCGGCGCGGTGGATGCGGATGGAGCCGCCGCCGATCTCGTTGCCGTCCATCACCAGGTCGTAGGCCTGGGCCTCCACCTTGCCGGGGGCGGACTCCAGCAGGGGCAGGTGCTCGGCGCGGGGCATGGTGAAGGGGTGGTGGCGCGCCACCCAGCGGCGGTCCTCCTCGCTGTACTCGAACATGGGGAAGCGGTGGACCCAGAGCAGGGCGTGGCGCTTCGGGTCGCAGAGCCCGAGCGCGTCGCGGAAGTGGAGGCGCAGGGCCGAGAGGCACGCGCAGGCGGTCTCGTAGGGCGCGGCCACGAAGAGGCCCAGGTC
>JAKAIJ010000156.1 GCA_021814355.1 Acidobacteriota bacterium | reverse complement strand
GCCGCAGGGGCGCCGAACCCCGCCGGGGCGGGAGCGCTCGCGGGAGGAGGCGGAAAATCCCCCCCGGTCTCCAGCTCGAAGCCCTCCAGGCCGCCGGGGGCGGCGGGGGCGGGCGCCGGCCCGCCGAAGTCGCCCTCCAGCTCGAACTCGCCCTTGGCGCCGAGGGTGGGCGGAGGGGCGGGAGCCTCCGCCGGGATGCGCGTGAGGTAGTGCTGGGCCTCCCGGTGGCCGGGGGACATCTGAAGGATTTTCTCGAGCAGGGGCTTGGCCCGCTTGAAGTCCCCGCCGTTGAAGGCCGCGATCGCCTCCGTGAGCGTGTACTCGAGCTCTCCCTGGTTCGCCGTCAGGGAGGCGCGGGCCTGGTCAATAAGGGACTGAGCCTCGGCGTTCTCCTCGTCGAGGATGAAGACGCGTGTCCACATGTCAATGGCGTCCTGGACGCGCCCCTGGCGCTGGAGGGCCTTGCCCTCGTCCAGGTACTGGCGCACCTTGGCCTGCTCCGTCGCGGAGAGGGTCGAAGCGGCGCCGACGGGGGCGCTGAGACGGGTGGCCTCCACCGAACCGGACCCAGCCGCGGGGGACGGCGGGACCTCGGGGAGCGACCCGAAGTCGAAGGCCTGGAGGGGGGGGAGCTCCGGGGCCTCGAACTCCTGGAAATCGGCGCTTGCCGGGGCGGCGAGGGAGGGAAGAGCCCCGTCCGCCGAGGACAGATCCTCGAGGTCGAACTCTCCGGGTCCGGCGGCCGGAGCCGCGGCGGGTTCGAGCTCGCGCTGGAGCGCGAGGGCGTCGGAATGGGTCGGGGCGACCTTGAGGACGTCCGAGACGGCCTTGAGCGCGGCCTCTCTCTGGCCTTCGGCCAGCAGGCTCCGCGCCTTCTTGACCTTTTCGCCCAGTTGCATGGCGAGCATCATCTGCTCCTGGACGTCCATGAGCGCCTGCCGGACCTCGTTGTCCTCGGGGCTCTCCTTCAGAAGCTGCTTCAGGAGCGCCATCGCCTCCTGGTGCCGCCCGGCCTCCAGCATCTCCCGGGCGGTCTGCAAGCGGACATCGGACATGGGCCTACCCTCCCTTATCCTAAAAGTCTACACCAACCGCGGGGCTGTCTCCAGGAAGGCTTTTCTCGCGCCCCGGGGCGGGGTATGCTGGGCCGGTAGGGGGCACCATGCGGCTGGCGCTGGCGGCGGACCACGCGGGACTGGAGCTGAAGCGCCACTTGGCGGGCTTCCTGGCTTCCCTGGGCCACGCCGTGGAGGACCTCGGGACCCACGGCTCCGACTCCGTGGACTACCCCGATTTTGCCGCCGCTGCCTGCCGGAAGGTCCTGGCGGGGGAGGCCGACCGGGCGGTGCTCGTCTGCGGCTCGGGGGTGGGGATGAGCATGGCGGCCAACCGCCACCGCGGCATCCGGGCGGTGCTCTGCACCGACCTCTACTTAGCCCGCTACTCCAGACTCCACAACGACGCGAACGTCCTTTGTCTCCCGGGCCGCCTGATGGGAGCGGGCCTGGCCGAGGAGGTGGTTCGGGTCTGGCTCGACACGGCCTTCGAGGGGGGGCGCCACCGGCGCCGGGTGGAAAAGCTCGACGGACTCTGACGCGGCCGCGCAGGGGAGTGACCATGCGTTTCGACGATATCTGGACGACTGACCCGGAGGTGGCCCGGGCCCTCGCCGGCGAGATTCGCCGCCAGGACGACCACCTCGAGATGATCGCCAGCGAGAACTTCGCCTCGGAGGCGGTGCTCGAGGCCGCCGGCTCGGTTTTCACCAACAAGTACGCCGAGGGTTACCCCGCCAAGCGGTACTACGGCGGCTGCGCCTACACCGACGACGTGGAGAACCTGGCCATCGCGCGGGCGAAGTCGCTCTTCGGCGCCGAGCACGCCAACGTCCAGCCCCATTCGGGCTCCCAGGCCAACATGGGCGTCTACATGACCTGCCTCCAGCCCGGGGACACGGTGCTCGGCATGGACCTCGCCCACGGCGGCCACCTGACCCACGGCCATGAGCTCTCCTTCTCGGGCCGCCTCTACCGGTTTATCCACTACGGGGTGTCGCGCCAGACCGAGACGCTGGACTACGACGCCCTCGAGGCCCTCGCCGTGGAGCACCGCCCCAAGCTCGTGGTCGTGGGCGCCAGCGCCTACCCGCGCTTCTTCGATTTTCCGCGCGTCTGGGAGATGGCCGAGCGCCACGGCTTCCTGGTCATGGTGGACATGGCCCATGTGGCGGGGCTCGTGGCCGCCGGCGTCCACCCCTCGCCCGTGCCCTACGCCCATTTCGTCACCACCACCACCCACAAGACGCTGCGCGGACCGCGCAGCGGGCTCATCCTCTGCAAGGCGCCCTTCGCCAAGGACCTGGACCGCACGGTCTTCCCCGGCATCCAGGGCGGCCCCCTGGTCCACGTCATCGCCGCCAAGGCGGTGGCGCTGAAAGAGGCCGCGAGCCCAGAGTTCAGGGCCTACGGCGCCCAGGTGGTGGCCAACAGCAAGGCGCTCTGCGGAGCCCTGAAGGAGAAGGGCTGGCGCATCGTGTCGGGAGGCACCGACAACCACCTCTTCCTGATGGATGTCTTCTCCCGCGGCATCACGGGCAAGCAGGCCCAGGCCACCCTCGAGGAAGCCGGCGTCACGGTGAACAAGAACACCATCCCCTTCGACACCCAGAAGCCTTTCGTGGCGAGCGGCGTGCGCGTGGGGACGCCGGCCATCACCAGCCGGGGGATGAGGGAGCCCGAGATGCTCGAGATCGCGGCCTGGATGGACCGGGCCCTGGTGAACTGGCAGGACCCCTCGGTCCTGGCGGCGGTTCGTGCCGAGGTGGAGGCGCTCTGCCGCCGCTTTCCCCTCTACTCCCGCCTGCGGGCGCAGATCCCGGAGGGATTCTGACATGCTTCCCCTACTGCTCGCGGCCCCCGAGGGCCGCCCGGCCCGCCTCGTCGGCAAGAGTCCGGCCTTCCTCGCCCTGCTCCAGAACCTCCGGTCCGTGGGCTGGCCCTGCGTCCTGCACGACGCCTCCGGGGGCGGCCCACTGGCCGGTTTCCCGGGGCTCCAGGTGGCCACCGACGCCCCTCCCGCGCAGGCCGTGCGCCAGGCCTCCCTCGTCCTGATCGGCGCCGACTGCCCAGACGCCTGGCGCGACGCGGTCCGCCGAGACCTCGCGGGGGCGGGGGTGCCCTTCTGGGACGAGCGCGACGCCGAGGGCTCGACGCTGGCCTTCCCCCGGTGGGTTCCGGGGCACCGGCTCTCGGCCGCCTTCTGGTCCGGCGCGGGCTTGCCGCCCGCCCAGGCCGACGTGCTGGGCGCCTTCTTCTCGGGAACGGAAGGGCTCCTCGCCGCGTTCCTCAAGCTCGCGGAGGAGCTCCGGCCGGTCTTCGAGGGTCTCGACGACAAAGCCTTCCGCGACAAGGTGGTGAGCCAGATGGCCCGCCCCGAGGTGCTGACCCTGCTGCTCAAGGGCCAGCACGACCAGGCGCGGAACACGGTGCTGCGCATCGTGGGCAGCACCACCCGCGTGCTCGACTGAGACCCTCCGGAGGTTCCCCATGGCAAAGCCGACCCGCGAGGCCCTCCTCGAGGCCTTCAGGGCCATCGAGGACCCCGACTTCCGCCGGGACATCGTGACCCTCGGGTTCGTGCGCGAGGTGACGGTGGGGGAGGACACCGTCTCCGTGCGCCTGGTCCTCACCACCCCCGCCTGCCCCGTCAAGGAGATGTTCCGCTCCCGGGTCGAGGAGGAGGTCCGCAAACTCTGGCCAGGGGTGCGCGCGGTGGGCGTGATCCTCGAGGCCCAGGTCCGTCCCACGACCCCCCAGGCGCCGCTGATGGAGAACTTACTGCCCCAGGTCAAGAACACCATCGCCGTGGCTTCGGGCAAGGGCGGCGTGGGCAAGTCCACGGTGGCCGCCAACCTGGCCGTCGCCCTGGCCGCCGCGGGCGCCCAGGCGGGCCTTCTGGACGCGGACATCTACGGCCCCTCCATGGGCGTCATGCTCGGCGTGCGGGACAAGCCGCGGGTGGACGAGGCTCGGGGGGTGATGATCCCGGTGGAGGCCCACGGCCTGAAGGTCATGTCCCTCGGCTTCATTCTGGAGCCCGACTCGCCCGTCATCTGGCGCGGTCCCATGGTCATGAAGGCGCTCGAGCAGCTGCTGAAGGACGTGGAGTGGCCGGAGCTCGACTACATGGTCGTGGACCTCCCGCCGGGGACCGGCGACGCCCAGCTCACCCTCACCCAGAAGGTGCCCCTCTCGGGCGCCGTCATCGTCACCACGCCCAATGAGGTGGCCCTCATTGACGCCCGCAAGGGGCTCGCCATGTTCCAGAAGACCGACGTGCCGGTGCTGGGGATCGTCGAGAACATGAGCTACTTCGTCTGCCCGCACTGCCGGGGCGAGTCGGACATCTTCTCGCGGGGCGGCGGTGAGCGCACCGCCAAGGAGCTGGGCGTGCCGTTCCTGGGCGCCATCCCGCTGGACGCCTCGGTGCGCGCCAGCGGGGACGGCGGCACCCCCGTGGTCCTGGCGGCGCCGGGCTCCCCCGTAGCGGCGGCCTTTCGGGCCCTGGCCGAGCGGGTGGCCCAGGAGGCGAGCATCCTTGCCGGCGGCGGCCGCGCCGGCTGGGAGCGGCGCGCTGCCACCCTCAACGCCATCCGGAGCTGATCCGTGGCCCGCAAGCGGCGCGACGAGGAGGAGAGCCTTCCCGAGATCCCGCCCCGCCCGGTGACCCTCGCCGGGTTCGCCGGCCACGCCCGCCAGGTGGCGCTTCTCGGCCGCGCTCTCTCCCGGAGCGTGCTGAACCCGTCGCTGCTATTCTCGGGCCCGCCCTCGGTCGGCAAGGCGGCCCTCGCCTGGCGCCTGGCCGCGGCGCTCCAGTGCGTTGCCCCCGCGCCCTGGGCCTGCGGCGCCTGCCCATCCTGCCGGAAGGCGGTTCGCGGCAGCCATCCCGACATCCGGACCGTCACCCTCGAGACGAACGCCGACACGGGCAAGCTCCGCAAGGAAATCCTCGTGGACCAGGTGCGGGAACGGGTGGTGGCGCCCCTCGCCCTGCCGCCCTACGAGGGCCGCAGGCTGGTCTTCCTCGTGGAGCCCGCGGAGGCGCTGCGGACCGAGGCCCAGAACGCGCTGCTCAAGTCCCTCGAGGAGCCCCCCGCCTACGGCCAGTTCATCCTTCTGACCTCCAACCCCGCGGGATTGCTCCCCACGGTGCGCTCCCGCTGCCAGCACGTGACCTTCGGCCCCGTGCCGCCCGGCGAGATGCGCCGGGCGGCGGAGGCGGCCGGCCTGCGGGGCGAGGAGGCCGAATCGGCCCTGGCCTGCGCGGCGGGGGCCCCGGGGCTGCTCTTTTCAGGTGCCTGGCGCGAGGCCCTCTCCCGGCGGGAGACCCTGGCGGCCCTCCTGGAGCACGGCTTGGCGGCCTCCCGCTACGCGGACCTCGCCCCGAGGGTCGAGGCCCTGGCCCAGGAGCCCCCCGCCGCCGTGCTCGCCGAGTCGCTCCGCGTGGTGGCTGAGGCCCAGCGCTTCCTCGCCGGCGGCGCCGCGGCCGAGCCCCTCGCCCGCGCCGCCCGGGCCCGGGGCCAAGAGGGCCTTCGGCGGGTCGCAGACCGGCTCTCCGAGGCTCCGGCCCACCTCGTGCGAAACGTCAACCCCCGGCTCCTCTTTGAGCGGGCCTTTCTGGTCCCCTGACTCGTAAGCTGGAAATGCTCTATAAAATTTAGACGGTTACGTGCCACCACCCCCATGATTTCCAGCGGCCTCGGGACTGCGGCCGTCTACGCCGGCCAGGCGGTCTCCGCTGATGGCGATATGTCCTTAATTATCTTTAGTTACCAGTGTGAACCAGAGGCCATGCCTTGACGGCGCCGTCTCCGGGTCCCTATATTCCTCGCGGAGGTGCATATTGTACCTACCCGTTCGCGTCCGGGGCCTCTTTCTGGACCCCATCACCGAGCGCCCCATCCTGGTGCTCAAGCACGAGGGGGGCAACCGGGTGCTCCCCATCTGGATCGGCGCCCCCGAGGCCAACGCCATCGCCCTCCGTCTCGAGGGGGTCGAGGTGCCCCGGCCCATGACCCACGACCTGGTGTGCGGAATCCTGGGGCAGCTCGGCGCGCCCCTTCTCAAGGTGCTCATCTGCGACTTGCAGGACAACACCTACTTCGCCCAGATCGTTCT
>JAKAIJ010000155.1 GCA_021814355.1 Acidobacteriota bacterium | reverse complement strand
GTGAACATCATGCAGTTCTGCAAGGATTTCAACGCCAAGACGAAGGGCCAGGAAGGGTTCATCATCCCGGTCATCATCACGGTCTACGCCGACCGGTCCTTCAGCTTCCTTACCAAGACCCCGCCGGCGTCGGACCTGCTCAAGAAGGCCGCGGCCATCGCCAAGGGGTCCGGCGAGCCCAACAAGACCAAGGTGGGCCGCGTGACGAAGAAGCAGATTGACGAAATCGCGAAGACCAAGATGCCCGACCTGAACTGCTCGAGCCTCGAGTCCGCCCGCCGGATCATCGAGGGCTCCGCGCGCAGCATGGGCCTGGACGTGGTGGAGTAGGGAGGAGGCCATGGGTAAGACCGGCAAGAACTACAAGGCTGCCGCCGCCCTCATCGAGCCGCAGCGCGAGTACCCCATCCCGGAGGCTGTGGGCATCCTGAAGAAGGCGGCGTACGCGAAGTTCGACGAGACCGTGGAGGTTACCCTGAACCTGGGGGTCAACCCCAAGTACGCCGACCAGATGGTGCGGGGCACCACGGTGCTTCCCAACGGGCTCGGCAAGAAGGTGCGCGTGCTCGTCGTGGCCCAGGGCGAGAAGCTCAAGGAGGCCGAGGCCGCCGGGGCGGACGTCGCCCTCGGGGACGAGGCGGTGGCGAAGATCCAGGGCGGCTGGCTCGAGTTCGACGCCATGATCGCCACGCCCGACATGATGAAGGAGGTGGGCAAGCTGGGAAAGGTGCTGGGCCCGCGGGGGCTCATGCCCAACCCCAAGCTGGGGACCGTGACCTTCGACATCGCGCAGGCGGTGAAGGACCTGAAGGCCGGCAAGGTGGAGTTCCGCGTGGACAAGACCGGCATCATCCACGTCCCCGTGGGAAAGAAGTCCTTCGGGGAGGAGGCGCTCCGCGAGAACCTCACCTCCCTCCTCGAGGCGGTCGTTCGCGCCAAGCCGGCGGCGGCCAAGGGCAAGTACATCAAGAGCTGCTACGTCTCCACGACGATGAGCCCCAGCATCCGGCTGGACGTCTCGGCGTTCTGAGCCGAAGGAGGATGCCGTGAACCGGGCCGACAAACAGACCGTGATCACCGAGATCCAGGACGTCATCCAGGGGAACGCCGCGTTCTACCTGGTGGACTTCAAGGGCCTCCGCGTCAAGGAGATCAGCGCGCTCCGCAGCCGCGTGCGCGAGTCCTCTGGCTCGCTCCGCGTGGTCAAGAACACGCTGCTGAGAAAAGCCTCCGAGGGGACGCCGCTCTCGGGCGCCGCCGGGTGGATGGAGGGGCCCACCGCCCTCGCCTGGGCCGGCCAGGACCCGATCCCGCTGGCCAAGGCGCTGGTCACCTTCGCCAAGGAGAACCCCAACCTGAAGCTCAAGGGCGGCGTGATTGACGGCCGAGCCCTCGATCCGCAGTCCGTGGAGGCTCTCTCGAAGCTGCCGGGCATCCGCGAGATCCGCGCCCAGCTCATCGGGTTGCTGCAGGCGTCCGCCGTCAAGCTCGCCACCGTGCTCCAGGCCCCCGCCCGCAACGTGGCCGTGTGCCTGTCCGAAAAGGGCAAACAAATCGAGGGATGACAGATGATGGGTTTTCGGTTTTCAGTTTTGGGTCGGCCGGCAGCCGACAACCGACGACCGACAACCCATTAACGAGGACCGCAAACGGGTGAACGTAGCAAAAAGCTGAAAGCCGATAGCCGGCGGCTTCCAACCCAAGGACTTTTTTCGGAGGAGAACCAAAATGGCAGACCTGAACGCGATCGTAGACCAGCTCAGCGCCCTCACCGTGCTCGAGGCCGCCCAGCTCAGCAAGCTCCTCGAGGAGAAGTGGGGCGTGACCGCCGCCGCCGCGGCGCCCGTCATGATGGCCGCCCCCGGCGCCGCCGCCGCGGCCCCGGCCGAGGAGAAGACCGAGTTCGACGTCATTCTGAAGGCCTCCGGCGAGAAGAAGATCGAGGTCATCAAGGTCGTCCGCGAGGTCACCAGCCTGGGCCTCAAGGAGGCCAAGGACCTGGTCGAGGGCGCGCCCAAGACCCTCAAGGAGGGCGTGTCTAAGGACGAGGCCGAGACGATCAAGAAGAAGTTCGAGGAAAAGGGCGCGACCGTCGAGATCAAGTAGCGCTTCCGGCACGGTTCCTTCCTGGGCGGGGCGCCGAACGGCGGACCCTGCCCGTGTGCCTTTTCCTTGGGCCAGTCTTCTGAGGAGACGTCCCGATGCCGAAGACCGTCAACATGGGTGCGCGCGAGCGGCTTGAGTTCTCGCGGATCCACAGCACGATCCCGATCCCGAACCTCCTGGATCTCCAGCGGGAGTCCTACCGGCGCTTCCTCCAGATGGAGTTCCTGCCGGAAGAGCGCGAGGGTGTCGGCCTGCAGCAGGCCTTCGCCTCGGTGTTCCCTATCAAGGACTTCCGCGGCGAGTGCGCCCTGCAGTTCGTGGACTACACGCTGGGTGACTGGGAGTGCCGCTGCGGGTTCCTCAAGGGGCTCGAGCACCTGCGCCAGACCTGCTCCCATTGCAAGGGGCGCATCGTGGTGCTGGAGACGCACGCCCACGAGGTGCAGTGCCACCACTGCGGCCAGGTCAACCCGCTCCAGGTGCCGCGCTGCCCCCACTGCGACGACATGGTGGGGCTGCACGTCCACTCCACCGTGGACGAGTGCCAGGAGCGCGGGATGACCTTCGGCGTGCCCCTCAAGATCCGGGTGCGGCTGGAGGTCTATCAGAAGGACGCCTCGGGCGCCCCCTCCGTCCTGGACATCAAGGAGGAGGAGGTCTTCTTCGGCAACATGCCGCTGATGACCGACAAGGGCACCTTTATCATCAACGGCACCGAGCGCGCGGTCGTGAGCCAGCTCCACCGTTCGCCCGGGGTCTTCTTCCAGGCCAACGAGACCCGCACCGAGTACGTGGCCAAGGTCATCCCGGCCCGCGGCTCCTGGGTCGAGCTGGAGATGGACGCGAAGAACGTGCTCCACGTCCGTATTGACCGCAAGCGCCGCTTCCCGGCGACGGTCTTCCTGCGTGCCCTGGGGCTGGGCGACACGGCCTCCCTGCTCAAGCGCTTCTATCCCGTGGACCTTCTCCAGCTGGAGGACGGCGCCGTCCGGATGGTCGTCTCCGACCGCCTCTCCGGGCTCGTGGCGGGCGAGAGCGTCCGCAAGGCCGGCGAGCACCTCGTCGAGTCGGGCAAAAAGGTCCGTCGTAGCCAGGTGGGCAAGCTCGCCAAGCACGGCGTGAAGACGGTCCTGCTTGACGCCGGGGAGCTCTCCGACGTCTACGCCTTCCGCGACGTGGCCGACGAGGAGAGCGGCGAGCTGCTCGCCGAGGCGGGCCAGCCCCTCTCCGCCGAGCGCCTCTTCGAGCTGGCGCGGGCCGGCGTGAAACAGATCGAGGTGATCCTGCCCAAGTCCACCGACCTGGGCACGGCGATCCTCGAGACGGTCACCCGGGACGCCTGCAAGAGCCAGGAGGAGGCCTACCTCGACTTCTTCCGCAAGGTCCGCCCCGGCGACCCCGTGACCCCCGAGGGGGCCCGGAGCTTCTTTAACCTCATGTTCTTCGACGAGAAGCGGTACGACTTCTCGCACGTGGGCGCCCTCAAGTTTCTCACCAAGCTGCACTGGGCCGATTTCCAGAAGCTCGATTCCAGGGCCCGCGAGGAGGAGCTCGAGCGCCGCCGCATCCTCACCCTCGAAGACTACTGCGAAGTGGTGGAATACCTGCTCAAGCTCAAGAACAACGTGGGCGAGGTGGACGACATTGACCACCTGGGCAACCGGCGCGTCCGCTGCGTCGGCGAACTCCTCGAGAACCAGATTCGCATCGGCTTGGCACGCATGGAGCGCGCGACCAAGGAAAAGATGAGCGTCTACCACAACCTGGCAACGGCGATGCCGCGGGACCTCCTCAACGCCAAGCCGGTGGTGGCCTCCATCCTCGAGTTCTTCGGATCGTCCCAGCTTTCGCAGTTCATGGACCAGACGAACCCGCTCTCGGAGATCACCCATAAGCGGCGCCTGAGCGCCCTCGGGCCGGGCGGTCTCTCCCGCGAACGGGCCGGGTTCGAGGTCCGCGACGTCCACACGAGCCACTACGGGCGGCTCTGCCCCATCGAGACCCCCGAGGGCCCCAACATCGGCCTCATCTCGTCGCTCTCGACCTACGCCCGCATCAACAAGTACGGGTTCATCGAGAGCCCCTACAAGAAGGTCGAGGGCGGCCGAGTGCTCAACCACTACAAGGTGACCTATCCCGGCGACGGCAAACTCTCCCTCGGCACGATCGTGCTCGAGGAGGAGCTAAAGGCCGAGCAGCAGCGCTGCCGCAGGGCCAAGAAGAAGGAGCCCCAGGCGGTGCCGCACGCCTTCTATCTCACGGCGTGGGAGGAGGACCAGTACATCATCGCCCAGGCGAACGCCCCGCTCGACGAGACCGGGAAGATGGTCAACCCCAAGGTTCAGTCCCGCAAGGCCGGGGAGTTCATCCTGGCGTCCCGCGGCGACGTGCAGTACATTGACGTCAGCCCGAAGCAGCTGGTCTCCATCGCGGCCGCGCTCATCCCCTTCCTCGAGCACGACGACGCCAACCGCGCGCTGATGGGCTCCAACATGCAGCGGCAGGCGGTCCCGCTCCTGCGTCCCCGGGCCCCGGTGGTGGGTACGGGCATGGAACTGGTGGTGGGGAAGGACTCCGAGTCCACCATGGTCTGCCGGCGCGACGGCATCGTGGACATGGTGGACGCCAACCGCATCATCGTGCGGGTCTCGGGCGGAGAGGGCGAGGAGAGCTTCGACTTCGGCGCCGACATTTACCCGCTCACCAAGTTTCAGCGTTCCAACCAGAACACCTGCATCAACCAGAAACCCATCGTGAGTGTGGGGCAGAAGGTCAAGGCCGGCGACGTGCTGGCCGACGGCCCCTGCACCGACGGCGGCGAGCTGGCCCTGGGGCGCAACGTCCTGGTCGCCTTCATGCCGTGGCGCGGCTACAACTATGAGGACGCCATCCTCCTCTCCGAGAAGCTGGTACGCGAGGACGTCTACACCTCGATCCACATCGAGGAGCTCGAGATCCAGGCCCGGGACACCAAGCTCGGGAAGGAGGAGATCACCCGGGACATCCCCAACATCTCCGAGACTTACCTCAAGGACCTGGACGACAGCGGCATCATCCGCATCGGCGCCCACGTGAAGCCCGGCGACGTCCTGGTGGGCAAGGTCACGCCCAAGGGCGAGACCCAGATGACCCCCGAGGAGAAGCTGCTGCGGGCCATCTTCGGCGAGAAGGCGGCCGAGTACCGCGACGCCTCCCTCCGCTGTCCGCCCGGGATCTCGGGCGTGGTCGTGGACGTCAAGATCTTCACCCGCAAGGGCGAGGAGAAGGACGGCCGCACCCGAAGCATCGAGGAGGAGTACATCGCCACGATGCAGAAGAACCTGCAGGACCAGATCCGGATCCTGCGGGAGGAGAACCGCAAGAAGATCACCGACCTGCTCGATGGGACGGTCACGAGCGCGGCGCTCCACGACGACCTGACCGGCGAGGAGCTCCTCGCGAAGGGCGAGAAGGTCACCGCCAAGGCGCTCTCCTCCATCCGGGCCGAGCTGCTGCCGCGGGTCCACATCCAGGCCAAGTTCAAGGAGGCCAACGCCCGCATCCGCGAAATCGAGGAGCGCACCAAGCGCAAGATCGAGGTCCTGGAGCTCGAGTTCCAGGAGAAGATCGGCAACCTCGAGCGCGGCGACGAGCTGCTGCCCGGCGTCATCAAGATGGTCAAGGTTTACGTGGCGATCAAACGCAAGATCCAGGTGGGCGACAAGATGGCGGGCCGCCACGGCAACAAGGGCGTGGTGAGCCGCATCCTCCCCGAGGAGGACATGCCCTTCTTGCCCGACGGCACCCCCGTCCAGATCGTTCTCAACCCGCTGGGCGTGCCCAGCCGCATGAACGTCGGCCAGATCCTCGAGACCCACCTCGGCTGGGCGGCGCGGTCGCTGGGGCTCTGGGTCTCGAGCCCGGTCTTCGACGGCGCTACGGAGCACGACATCCGGGATCTCCTGAAGAAGGCCAAGCTGCCCGAGGCGGGCAAGATCCGGCTGCGCGACGGCCGCACGGGCGTCGCCATGGACCAGAAGGTGACCGTCGGCTACATCTACATGATGAAGCTGGCGCACTTGGTCGAGGACAAGATCCACGCCCGCTCCATCGGCCCCTACTCCCTCATCACCCAGCAGCCGCTGGGCGG
>JAKAIJ010000154.1 GCA_021814355.1 Acidobacteriota bacterium | reverse complement strand
AAGGAATGACGCCTTATGGCGCAAAAACCCGATCAACAATTGACGACGAAAACATCTTTTGATCGCGCTTTACAACGGTTGGACCAGTTGGTGCATGAGTGGCTGGATCTCAAAGGCACCCGAAGCCCGGAAACCTATCGCACCTACCGAATGGCGTTGCAACGTTCTGGCCCGGACGTACTCAATCGCCGGGCGGGACAATTGACAGCCGGCGAGGCGGCGCGGCTCTATGCGGAATGGAAAACCACCTACGCCATCACCACCGCCAACGTCACCCACACCATCCCCCCGGCCCTCCTGGACCGGATGGAGGTCGTCCAGTTCTCGGGCTACACGCTGCCCGAGAAGCTGGCCATCGCCACCACCTACCTGGCCCCGAAGCAGAAGAAGTCCCACGGGCTGAGGGAGGGGGAGATGACCTTCACGCAGGACGGGCTGACCTTCCTCATTGACGGGTACACCCGGGAGGCGGGCGTGAGGAACCTCGAGCGCGAGGTGGCCTCGGTCTGCCGCAAAGTGGCCCACCGGATCGTGAGGGACCGGAAACGCCAGCGGCTCACCCTCTCTCCCAAGCTCGTGGAGGAGCTGCTCGGCGTGCCGCGGTACAAGGAGCGCAAGGTCCTCCAGGCTGACGAGGTTGGCGTGGCGGCGGGCCTCGCCTGGACCCAGAACGGCGGCGACATCCTCCTCATCGAGGCGAGCCTCATGCCCGGCAAGGGCGACCTCATCCTCACGGGGCAGATGGGCGACGTGATGCAGGAGTCCGCCCGGGCCGCCCTCTCCTTCCTGCGCAGCGCGGCGGAGCGGCTCGGTCAAAAGGAGGATTTCTTCGCCTCCCACGACGTCCACATCCACATTCCCGAGGGGGCCATTCCCAAGGACGGCCCCTCGGCCGGCATCACCATGGCGGTGGCCATGGCCTCGGCCTTTACAAAGGTCCCGGTTCGGCATACAATGGCCATGACGGGCGAGGTGACGCTCCGGGGCAAGGTGCTCCCCGTGGGCGGCCTCAAGGAGAAGGTCCTGGCCGCCCGCCAGCACGACATCTTCCAGGTCATCCTCCCCCGCGACAACGAAAAGGACCTGACCGAGATCCCGGCCAACCTTCGCGAGGGGATGGGGTTCCACCTGGTGGATACGCTCCGCGACGTGTTTGCCCTGGCCCTCGCGGAGGATCCGTTCCGGCCGTTGCCCCCCCCGCCCGTGGCGGCGGAGGGAACCAGGCCCGAGAAGCACTCCTGACCCCCGGGCGCCGTCGCCGGGCGGGTCGGAAAAAGGCCCCGGCCGCGCCGGGGAGAGGGCCGCGGTCGCGGCCCGGGGGATCCCCTTTGAGGTTCGAGGACGCCCGCATCGAACGCATCTGCGGCACCGCCGCACAGCTCCCGCCCCCCGGGCCCAACGAGGTCGCGCTCGTGGGGCGGTCCAACGTGGGCAAATCCTCCCTCATCAACGCCGCGGTGGGACGGCGGCGGCTGATGCGGGTGAGCCGGGAGCCGGGCCGGACGCGGGAGGTGGTCTTCCTCCGCGCCGCCCGGGAGGGCTACCTGGTGGATCTCCCCGGGTACGGCTTCGCGCGGGTCCCCCTCGCGGCGAAGCGGGCCTGGGGGCGCCTCGTGGAGGCCTACCTGGCGCGGCGGGCGCCCGGACTGGGGCTGCTGCTCCTGGATATCCGCCGGGAGGAGCCCTCCGAGGGCGACCTGATGATGGTGGAGTGGTTCCGCCGCTACGAGCGCCCCTTCGCGGCGGTGCTCACCAAGGCGGACCAGCTGCCGAGGGGCCGGTGGCGCGGCGCGGCCGACCGGGTCGCCCGGGCGCTGGAGCTGGAACGGGAGGAGGGGCCCATCGCCGTCTCCGCCCGGAGCGGGGAGGGGCTGGAGGAACTCAAGAGGCTCATCGCGAGAGGGTTCGCGACGCCGTGACCGGATGGAGAGAGGACCAAGCATGAAGACCGAGAACATGGACCTGGCCAAGCTGCACGAGATGCCCCCGCAGGAGCTCCTCAAGCTGGGGAAGGAGTTCGAGATCGAAACCGCGAGCAACCTGCGGCGCCAGGAGCTGATCTTCCAGATCCTAAAGGCCCAGGCGGAGGCGAACGGCTTCATCTTCGCCGAGGGGGTGCTCGAGATCCTGCAGGACGGCTTCGGCTTCCTGCGGGCGCCCGAGTACAACTACCTTCCCGGCCCCGACGATATCTACGTGAGCCCCTCGCAGATCAAGAAGTTCGGCCTGCGCACGGGGGACACCATCTCGGGCCAGGTGCGGCCGCCCAAGGAGGGCGAGAAGTACTTCGCCCTCATCAAGGTGGACGCCATCAACTTCGAGTCCCCGCTCAAGGTGAAGGAGCGCATGTGGTTCGACGCGCTCACCCCCATCTACCCCAACCGCCGCCTCCGCATGGAGGTGAGCAAGGGGGAGATGTGCGGCCGGGTCCTGGACCTCGTGACCCCCATCGGGTTCGGCCAGCGCGGCCTCATCGTGGCCCCGCCCCGTACCGGCAAGACCATGCTCCTGCAGGCCATCGCCCACGCCATCACGGCCAACAACCCCGAGGCCTACCTCATCGTCCTGCTCATTGACGAGCGGCCCGAAGAGGTCACCGACATGGAGCGTAGCGTGAAGGGCGAGGTGCAGGCCTCCACCTTCGACGAGCCGCCCACCCGCCACGTGCAGGTGGCCGAGATGGTGATGGAGAAGGCCAAGCGGCTCGTGGAGATGGGCCGCGACGTCGTCATCCTCCTCGACTCCATCACCCGCATGGCCCGCGCCTACAACACCGTCACCCCGCCCTCGGGGCGCGTCCTCTCGGGCGGCCTCGACGCCAACGCCCTCCAGAAACCCAAGCGGTTCTTCGGCGCCGCGCGCAACATCGAGGAGGGCGGCTCGCTCACCATCGTCGCCACGGCGCTGGTGGACACGGGCTCCCGCATGGACGACGTCATCTTCGAGGAGTTCAAGGGCACGGGGAACATGGAGATCCACCTCGACCGGAAGCTGGTGGACAAGCGCACCTTCCCGGCCATTGACATCAACAAGTCGGGGACCCGGAAGGAGGAACTCCTCACCAGCGAGTTCGAACTGAACCGGATGTGGATCCTCCGGAAGATCCTCAACCCGCTCTCCACGGTGGAGGCCATGGAGCTCCTGCTGGGCAAGCTCGGCGAATTCGAGAGCAACGAGGCGTTCCTGAAGGGCCTCTCGGGCGGCGGCTGAGCCCGCTTCCCGCCGGGAGTCACGGCGGCGGCGCCTTGCGGAAGATGGCGTGAAGCGCGAGATTATCACCATCGCCGAGGAGAAGTGCGACGGCTGCGGGCTCTGTATCCCGGGCTGTCCCGAGGGGGCGTTGCAGGTGATTGACGGAAAGGCGCGGTTGGTGAGCGACCTGCTCTGCGATGGGCTGGGGGCCTGCGTGGGCGAGTGCCCGCTGGGGGCGATCACCATCGAGGAGCGCGAGGCGGAGCCCTACGACGAGCGCAAGGTGATGGCGCTGCTGGTGCATCAGGGGGCCAACACGGTGAAGGCCCACCTGGCGCACCTGAAGGACCACGGCCAAGAGGAGTTCTACGCCCAGGCGGTGGCCTTCCTGAAGGAGCGCGGCCTGCCCCTGCCGACCGATGGCCCCGGCGCCCACGGGGACCACGCCGGCCACGGAGGCTGCCCAGGCTCCCGCTCCATGTCCTTTGCCCGGGAGGACCAGGCGGCCGACTCCCTTGCCGGCCAGCGCCCCTCGATGCTGGCCCAGTGGCCGGTCCAGATGCACCTGCTCTCGCCCATGGCTCCCCACTTCGCGGGGTCGGACTTCCTGCTGGCGGCCGACTGCGTGGCCTTCGCCCTGGGGGACTTCCACAAGGACTACTTGAAGGGGAAGACCCTTGGGATCGCCTGCCCCAAGCTGGACGAGGGGCAGGAAGTCTACCTCGACAAGCTCCGGGCCCTCGTGGAGAAGGCCGAAATCGCCACCCTCACGGTGATGATCATGCAGGTGCCCTGCTGCCGCGGACTCCTCTCGATGGCCCTGCAGGCGGTCACCCGCTCGGGCCGCAAGGTCCCCGTCAAGTGCTTCGTCGTGGGGCTCCAGGGGCAGATTCTCCAGGAGGAACGGGTCTAACCCCACGGAGACCGGCGCCCCCTTGAAACGGGAGCCGAATCGGCCTTATGCCAAGTTGCGACCTATCGTGAATGAATCGCCTTCCGAAGCGTAGCGGAGGAAGGCGGCGTTCCGCGCGGATCGGGTAGGGGCTCCGGCCCCCGGAGGATCTCTGGCGCGACGCCCGCCCCCGGGGATGCGATGCAAGGCGCGGCGAGGCTGGCGATGCCGGAAGCCATCGCAAACGAGCCGCAACGCCGCAGGGCGCCCCGCGGGCGGCGTCCCTCCGGGTTGGCGCGGGGCCGGGCGGCTTCCTTGTTGGCCCGGCTCTCCGTGTGTTTGGTTCACACGCCTTCGCCGGGCCGTCGCGAATCCGCTCCGGCCGCGCAGCCAACGCGCAGAGAGCCCTCCGGGGGCCGGAACCCGCAGTGCAAGGAACGCGAGCGGGGCGGGGCCGAGTCGTACTGGAAGGTACGTCGAGCGCCCCGCACCGCGAAGCGTGACGCAGCAATAGGTCCGAGACTCGCGGCGCAATGAGATAGATGGGGGGAGAGGCAGCAGGAACGGGAGGCTGGAGCGCCCGCAGGGCCGGGGCTCGTAAGGCCGGCTCGGAGAAGGATGCTTCTAAGGCAAACCCGAACCCAAATCCTTCGACGAGACGGCCGCGAGACCCGAAAGGCGCGCAGCACCCTCCAGCCTCACCATCCACCTTTGATCGCAACTTGGTATTAGGGCAGCTTCCGCAGGGGGAATTACCCCCCTTCCGCTCTCGTTGACAGCCCTAGGGCGCTGTGCTAGCTTGACGCTTTGGGTTTCAGGGGGATAGGGCCCTAGGATCGGCTCCCCGGGAGGCGCCCGTGAGCGACACGTACTTGCCCATCCTCGTGATGCTCCTGACGGCCGCCGCGTTCGGGGTCGGGCTCCTTTTCGCCTCGTGGCTGCTGGGGCGGGTGGGCAAGTCCAAGACCGACCTCACCCCCTACGAGTGCGGGCTCGACCCCATGGACGAGCCCTACAAGCGGATGTCGGTGCGCTACTACCTGGTGGCGCTGCTCTTTCTCCTCTTCGACGTGGAGACCCTCTTCCTCTACCCCGTGGCCGCGGTCTTCCGTGAGCGGGCGGCCCAGGAGGCTTGGCGGCTCTTCGTCTACGGCGAGATGGTGCTCTTTCTGGCCATCCTGCTGGTGGGCTACGTCTACGTGCTGAGAAAGGGCGCCCTGAAGTGGCAGTGACGCGCCGGAGGACGGGTTGAGGAAGCGCATGGCCACCGAGACCGCGGTCGGCCTCGACCGCCAGACCCAAGACGACCTCGAGCTCCTCCAGGGCGGGCTCGTGATGGGCACCGTCTCGAAGCTTGTGAACCTTGCGCGCAAGAACAGCCTGTGGCCCATGCCCTTCGGCCTCTCCTGCTGCGCCATCGAGATGATGGCCATGGTGGCCAGCCGGTACGACGTGGCGCGGTTCGGCTCCGAGGCGATGCGCTTCACCCCCCGCCAGTGCGACCTGATGATCGTGGCGGGGACGCTCACCAAGAAAATGGCCGCCGCCTGCAAGCGGATCTACGACCAGATGCCCGAGCCCAAGTGGGTCATCGCCATGGGCGTCTGCACCACCACGGGCGGCATGTTCAACAGCTACAGCGTGGTCCAGGGGATTGACCACATCATCCCCGTGGACGTGTACGTGCCCGGGTGCCCGCCGCGGCCCGAGGCGCTCATCTACGCGATCCTGAAGGTCCAGGAGCAGGTGGCCAGGGAGTCGTGGGTCCCCGGCCGGCGGCGCCCGCACGGCCACTACCGGGGGCGCGACCCAAAGTACGGCGCGCTGCCGGTTCTGGAATCGGGACCCAAGGTGCTCGACGAGGGAGACCCCGAAGCGGCCGGCCGTCCCACCTGGCGGAAGGGCTACTACGGGGGTTGAGACGCCGGGCCTTGCTCGGCGCCGGAAGAGGGGAACGGGCCGGTCCGGGACGGCCGGAGGGGCAGCGCGCCCCGGCCGACGACCGGCCTTCCGAGGGCGCTCCGAGGCGACACGATGGCCGACGACCTGATCCGCTCCATCCGCGCGAGCCTGCCCGGGGCCGTCCTCGACGTAGTGGACTACGCCGGGGAGACCACCGTGGTCGCGAAGGCGTCCCAGGGGAAGGAGCTCCTGCGC
>JAKAIJ010000153.1 GCA_021814355.1 Acidobacteriota bacterium | reverse complement strand
ACGCCGAAGACGCCCGGCCCCGGGGCAACCCGGAGGGACGCCGCGGCCTGGGCGCCCCGCTGTGTTGCGCCTCGTCGCCGATGCTTCCGGCATCTGTCTCCTCGGCGCGCCTTGCGGATGCATCCCAGGGCGCAGGCGTCGCGCCAGAGATCCTCCCGGAGGCCAGACCCCAACATCCCAGGGCGCGGGCGGCGCGCCTGAGTTCCCCCGGTGGTCTGGTCCCTTCATCGCGGCTGGCCTCCGTCGCGGTCATGCCTTATTTCTGAGATGGGTTCTAGAGAGTGCCTTTCTTGGCGCCCTTTGCGCCTTGGCGCAAGCCCGTTTTGACTGTTTGAAATCCGGCGATGCCGAGGACGGTGCTTTGCGGCCCGTCTTCAGGGCGACGGCTTCAACTTGTCGGCGAACTTCTTCCGGAACTTGGCCAGCTTGGGGGAGATGACGAGCTGGCAGTAGGGCTGGTCACCGTTCCTCCGGTAGTAATCCTGGTGGTACTCCTCGGCCTTGTAGAAGGCCCGGAAGGGCGTCAGTTGGGTCACGAGGGGGGCCGGGTAGAGCTTTTCGGCCGCCACCTCGCGCATGACTTCCTCGGCGGTCTCTTTCTGTGCCGCGTCGCGGTAGAAGATGACCGACCGGTATTGGCTCCCCGCGTCGGCGCCCTGGCGGTTTGGGGTGGTGGGGTCGTGGACCGCGAAGAAGACCTCAAGAAGCTCCTTGAGAGAAAGAACCGAGGGGTCGAAAGTGATCTGGACCACCTCGGCGTGGCCCGTGGCCCCCGTGCAGACCTCGCGGTAGCTGGGGGCTTTCACGTCGCCGCCGGAGTAACCCGGCTCCACCGCCAAGACGCCCTTCAGCTCCTGGTAGACCGCCTCCACGCACCAGAAGCAGCCTCCTCCCAGGGTGACCGTCTCCCGTTTCTGCATCGGCGGCTCCTCCTGGGGCCCGTGGCCGGGCGATGCCGGACGGGGAGGGGCGAGCGCAGCCGTAGCGCCCGCCGCGAGCGACATCCACACGAGAAGGGCAATCCGCCGGTGCATGAGATCTCCTCGGAACAAGACAACGCCGCGGGGGGGGAAATATTTGCACGACCGGAGCCGGGCGAAGGCGAGCCCCTACGACCGAGCAAAAAGGGAAGGCAAAGTTCGGCAAATCGTCCCCGCCGTTCTCCGGCTGCGGAACGGCCGGAGTTTCTGTACAATGCTGGGGCGGGAGGGATGGATGGGGAGCGGGAAAACCGGCTCGGCCGGGACCGCCGGGCCGTGTCCGGCGCCTATCCTGGCAGCGGCGATTCTCGCAACGAGCCTGGCGTGCGGGCCCGTCCCGTCGGGATACGACCCCACCCCCATCTCCCCCGCGGAGGACCCCGTCCAGGAAAGAATCGAGCACCCCCGGAACCTCCAATTCTCCAAAGGGGGCTACGACTTTGTGCTCACCCCCCTCGCCCGTTACACCCTCCGGGGCGTGGTGGTAGGGCGGGAGAACTACTATTCCGGGTGGAACTCCCTCCTGGCGCCCTGCGACGTGGCGGTAGCCTGGGGCGAACTCCTGCAGGGGGACCTCTACCGCCGGCTCGACTGGTCCCAGTCCAACCGGTGGTACTACTGGGAGCACGGGGACGATTTCCCCCGCGACGAGCGGTTCGTGGCGCGGTATTCCTCCAACACTCACCTCATTCCGGCGGACGAGAACCTGACCCGCGCGGCCAGGTCCCTAGGAGCCGGGGACTTGGTGGAACTGTCGGGGGAGCTGGTGAAGGTGGACGGCCGGAAGGGCGACTTCACCTGCTGGTGGACCTCCTCCACGAGCCGCGAGGACACCGGCGACGGCTCCTGCGAGGTGCTCTACCTCCGGCGCCTGCGGGTAGAAGACAAAGTCTACGAGTAGCACCCCGTCCGCTTCGAAAGGTCGCCACCGAGGCCCGCAAGGCGTTGGCGCGGGCGAGCCTGGCCCGGATTTCGCCAGTGATCCGGTTGCACCGGCGGATAAACCGGGGTTAGCCGCGCGCCGCGTGCGGCTGGCCGGACCGGTAGGGGTAGAAGTGGGGCTCCCACTGGGCCTTGGCGATGACGGCCATGAGGTGGGTGTCAGGAATGAGCCGCCCCAGCCCCGCCTCGCGGGCCTCGCGCGCGACGGCCAGGGCCACGGCGAAGGAGGCCTTCCGGATGTCGCGCATCTCGGGCAGCAGCAGGCCTCGGTCCATCTGCTCCTGGGTCACCAGGGCGCTCAGGGCCTTGCTCGCCGCCGCGAACATCTCGTCGGTGACCTGGGAGGCGTGGCTCACCAGCGCCCCCAGGCCCACGCCGGGGAAGACGTAGAGGTTGTTGCACTGGGAGAAGCAGACCTCGCGGCCCTCCCAGGAGACCGGCGCGAAGGGGCTCCCCGTGGCCAGAAGGGCCCGGCCGCCGGTGGCTTGCAGGGCCTGCTCGGGCGTGCACTCGGTCTTCGCCGTGGGGTTGGAGAGGGCGAGGATGACGGGGCGCTCGGAGTTCTTTCCCATCCGGGCGAGGATCTCCCCATCGAAGAGCCCGCGCTTCGCCGTGACCCCCGCGAGGACCGTCGCCCCGGCGTTGGCCACGACGTCCGCCAAGCCGACGGCGCCTTCCCGGGCGAGCCTCCAGCCCGCCACGGCCGAGCGGGGCTGAGCGTAAGGCCGCTGCTGGGGCTCGAGCCCCGGGGTATCCTGCATCAGGAGCCCCGCTTGGTCCACGGCGTAGATGCGCCGGCACGCCTCCTCGTGCGAGAGCCCCTCCTCCATCAGGAGGGCCCGGATGCCGTCGGCGATGCCGGTGCCCGCCTGGCCCATGCCGACGAGGACAAAGCGCTGGTCGCGGAAGGGCTGGCGCTTGATCCGCATGGCGGTCATGAGCGCAGCGCAGGCGGTGGCGCCCGTCCCCTGGATGTCGTCGTTGAAGGAGGGAATGCGCGCGCGGTAGCGGTGGAGCAGGTCGAAGGCCTTGTGCTTGGCGAAGTCCTCCCACTGGAGGAGCATGCCGGGGAAATTCCGCTTGAGGCCGAGGATGAACCGCTCCATGAAGTCGTAGTAGGGCTGCCCCTCGAGGCGCGGGTGGCGGTAGCCGAGGTAGAGCGGGTCACCCAGGAGCCGCTCGGCGTTCGTCCCCACGTCGAGGCACACGGGCAGGCAGCACGCGGGATGGAGGCCGCCCGCCGCCACGTAGAGGCTCACCTTGCCCACGGGAATTCCCATGCCGTCGGCGCCCAGGTCGCCCAGCCCCAGGATGCGCTCCCCGTCGGTGGCGACGACGAGCTTGACCTCTGGCAAAGAGACGCTCTGGAGAATCGCGTCCACGTTGCCGATGTTCTCGGGGCTGATGTAGACGCCCCGGGCCCGCCGCATGATCCGGCTCATCATCATGCAGGCCTGGCCCACCGTCGGCGTGTAGACCACCGGAACCATCTCGTCGAGGTTCTGGGAGAGCAGCTCGTAGAAGAGGGTCTCGTTCCGGTTGAGCAGGCCGAGGAGGTAGATGTAGCGCTCCAGGTCGTCGGGCTTGCGCCGGTAGGCCTCGAGCGCCCGGCTCACCTGATCCTCCAGCGTGGAGACGCCGTCCGGCATGAGGCCCAGTAGCTCGAGGGCGGAGCGCTCCTCCCGGGAGAAGGCCGAGCCCTTGTTCAGGAGCGGGTCCGAGAGCAGGTGGGAGCCGCGCAGGTAGACCTCGTAGTATTCCTCGCCCGTGAGCGGGTCAATTTTGAACGAAAAGCTCTTCATGGCCATCCCCTCCGCGGGCGGGGAAAGTCCGCGCCCGGAAGCCGGAAAAAACCCGCCGCCAGGGCACCGGCGAGGGCCTAAAAAAATTCAGTCGAGGCCATACCGCGACACCGACAGGATGCGGTTGTCTCCGTCCACCCGGACGACCCGGGGATGGAAAAAGGCGGCCTCGGCCGGCTCCATCTGGGCGTAGGCGCAGAGGATCACCTGGTCGCCCTTCCGGACCTGGTGGGCCGCGGCGCCGTTGATGCAGACGGTTCCCGACCTCCGCGGTCCGGGGATCGTGTAGGTGCGGACCCGGGCGCCGTGGGTCACGTCGTAGATGTCCACCGATTCGTAGGGCAGGATCCCCGCGGCGTCGAGGAGGTCCGCGTCCACGGTCACGGAGCCCTCGTAGTCGAGATTCGCCTCGGTGACGGTGGCGCGGTGGATCTTCCCCTTGAGCATCGTCAACAGCATGTCAGCAGCTCCCGAAAGAGGGCGTCAGCACGGCGTTGTCAATGAGCCGCGTGGCGCCAAAGTAGACGGCGAGGGCAAGGAGGGCCGGGCGCACGAGCGCCGGACCGGCCGGTTCGAGGGTCTCGGCGTCCACGAGGTCCACGTAGTCCGGACGGGCGAGGGGGGCGGCGGCGAGGGCCGTCCCGGCGGCGCTCAGGAGCTCGGCGGCCGAGCGTTCACCGGCTTCGAAGCGCGCTGCCGCCGCGTCCAGGGCGCGCTTGAGGACGGGCGCCTGGGCCCGCTCGGCCGGGGTCAGGCAGGCGTTCCGGCTGCTCAAGGCGAGGCCGTCTGTTTCGCGCACGGTGGGGCCCACGAGCAGTTCCACCGGAAGGTTGAGGTCCGCGGTCATCCGCCGAACGACCGCCACCTGCTGCGCGTCCTTCTGCCCGAAGGCGGCCGCGTCGGGCTCGACCATGGCGAAAAGCTTGGCCACCACCGTGGCGACGCCCCGGAAGTGGCCCGGGCGGCGGGCGCCGCAGAGTCCGGCGGTGAGGGCGCCTTCCACCGTGACGTAGGTGGCGTAGCCCGGCGGGTAGACCTCGCCGGCGTCGGGGCAGAAGAGGGCGTCCACGCCGGCCTCCTCGCAGAGGGCCGTGTCCCGCGCGAGGTCGCGGGGGTAGCGGTCCAGATCCTCGGCGGGGCCGAACTGCGCCGGGTTCACGAAGATGGAGACGACCACGCGGCCGGCGCGGGCCCTGGCCAGGCGCACCAGGGAGAGGTGCCCCTCGTGGAGGTAGCCCATGGTGGGGACGAGCGCCACCCGCAGCCCCTCCCTTTTCCAGGCGCGGCTGGCCGCCCTCGCCTCGGCGGCCGTCCTAAGGATGCGCACGCCGCTCCTCCTCGAAGAGGCGCGAGGTCTCCTCGGGCAGGTGGAAGGCCTCGCCGGACGAGGGGAACCGGCCCTCGACCACGTCTTCGCGGAACCGCCCGATTGCCTCGCGCATCTGGGTCCCGAAGGTTCCGTAGCGGCGGACGAAGCGAGGCAGGCGGGCGTCCTCGTAGAGCCCAAGCAGGTCGTGGAACACCAGCACCTGGCCGTCGCAGTGTGGACCGGCCCCGATGCCGATGGTGGGGATGGAGACGGTCGCGGTGATCTCGGCGGCCACCTCGGCCGGGATGCACTCGAGGACGAGGCAGAAGGCCCCGGCCTCCTCGGCGGCCCGGGCGTCGGCGACGAGCTGGCGGGCGGCCTCGAGGGTCCTTCCCTGGACCTTGAACCCGCCCAGGGCGTGGATGGACTGCGGAGTCAGCCCCACGTGGCCCATGACCGGGATCTCGTTCTGGACCAAATGGCGGATGACGGCGGCGCGCTTGGCCCCCCCCTCGAGTTTCACCGCCTGGACGCCGCCCTCCTGGACGCAACGGCCGCAGTGGCGGACCGCGTCGTCCAGGCCGGTGTGATAGGTCAAGAAGGGCATATCGGCCACCACCAGCGCCCTCCGGGCGGCCCGGCTCACCATGGAGCAGTGGTACACCATCTGGTCGAGGGTGACCCGCAGGGTGTCGGGCTGGCCCTGGATCACCATGCCGAGCGAGTCGCCCACGAGCAGGATGTCGGCCCCTGCCTCCTCGCCCAGCTTGGCGGAGGGGAAATCGTACGCCGTGAGCATGACGAGCTTGGGCCCGCCCGGCTTGCGGGAGCGCACGGCGGGCACACTAAGAGCCTCGGGCGGAAACGCGGCGATCTTGGACATCGGGTGTCTCCTTTCTCCCCATCCCCGCCGCGCCCGCGGGGGGATTGAGGGAAAGCGGAACGTGTGGGGGGCCCAGGGCCCCGGTCCCGCCCCGTCTCGGTCCGTCAGCCGGATCCCAGCGGGGCGTACAACAGCACCCCGTGCTCGAGCCGGTTCACCTGCGAGAGCAGGTGGTCAAGCTCGGACTGGTTCCTGCTGAAGTCTACCTCATTCGTGTTCACGATGAGAAGGGGGGTCTCGCGGTAGTGGAAGAAGAAGTAGTTGTACGCCTCCGCGAGCCGCTCCACGTACTCGTCCGCGATCTGCTTCTCGTAGTCCCGGCTCCGGGCCCGGATGCGCTTCTTAAGGTTCTCGGCGGTGGCCTGGAGGTAGATGACCGCGTCGGGCTTGGGCAGGTTCTCCATCAGCAGGACCAGATC
>JAKAIJ010000152.1 GCA_021814355.1 Acidobacteriota bacterium | reverse complement strand
GATGTCCACCTTCTCCTTCCGCGCCCACTGGGTGAAGCCTCCCTGCTTGGCGATGGCGCGCAGGAGGGTCAGGTCCTTGTAGAAGATCAGCGCCCCGGGGTTCTTCACCTCGCCCGAGACATAGACCTGCTTCATGGGCTGGACGTTGAGGATATCCTGGTCCAGGACGTAGATGTTGGTCCGGCTATCGTTGCCGAGCAGATCCTCCCGGGGGAAGAGCCGGCTCTTGAGCTGGCCCGAGGTGTCGCGGCGCTGGAGCTCCACGTCGCCGGACTTCTCGGTGAACCCTCCCGCCTGGCTGATGGCGTCCAGGAGGCGCAGGGCGCCCTTCACGGGCAGGCGGCCGGGGCTGCCCACCTCGCCGATGACGTTCACGAATCGGCTTCCGTACTCGATGAGCTGGGCGTTCACCTGGGGCTCCTTCACGTATTGGACCAGGAGCTCCTCGAGCCTCTTCTGGAGCTCGTTGACCGTGAGCCCCGCCACGGCCACCTTGTCGAGGACCGGGAAGGTGACGTTCCCCTTCGGGTCCACGATGACCTGCTGGTTCATGTCCTCGACGTTGTAGACGGTGATCTGGAGCTTGTCGCCTGGACCGAGGGGGTAGGCGGGAGGGTCGAAGGAGTCGAAGAGGCCGCCACCGCCGGCGGGCCGCCAGCGGAAGATGAGTCCCTCGCCGGACCAGAGCAGGCTCGGCTCCTGGGCCTCCGGGATGGAGACCGTGAGCGTCCCGCCGCCCTCCACCGTCGCCACGGCCTTCGCCGCTTCCGGGAGAGCCGAGACCGAAGCCCCGGTCACCCGCCAGACCGACCGCCCCTGGCGGCGCTCGAAGCTGACCGCGGAGGCGGACGGCACCTTCAGCTCGCCGTCCCGTCCCGTAACCTCCGCCGCGGGGGCCGGAACCGCCGAGACGAGGATGGCCACGAGGAGGGCGAGCGCCCGGGTCGCGAAGGAAGGAAAACGGGTGCCGGCAGAACCGGCACCCGTCGGGCGGGTCGGAATCACGCGCGGCTTACCAGCCGAGCAGGACCTGGAAGGAGAAGCGGTTCTCCGTGTAGGAGTAAGGGTGGTGCACCAGACCCAAGACGTCCATGTAATTGACATTGCTGTTCCTGTCCTCGTACTGGTAGTTCAGACGGAGGCTGAGCTGCTGGGTGAAGTGGAAGCCCACCTCGCCGAGGGCGCGGGTGATGGAGTCGTGGCGGGTCTGGCCCTTGGTCGCCAGGAAGAGAACGCTGTCGGCCCAGCCGTCGCCGTTCACGTCGGACTTGATCGCCTCGGGATAGCGGTTTTCCTGGTACATGAGGCCCGCGGTCCAGAAGAAGTACTTGGTGACCTGGTGGTGGACCTGGAACTGGCCGCCAGTGGCGGTGTAGTAGTTGTTGACGTTGAAGGCCGACTGGGAGGCCCGGCGGTAGAGGTCAAGGTCGCCGCGGACGAACTCCGCGAACTTGAAGCCCAGGCCCGCCTCGGCCACCACGCCGCTGAAGTCGTTGTAGATGTTGTTGCTGAACCGCAGGGCACCGTAGCCGATCTTGGCGAAGCCGGTCATGCGGTGGTTCACGTCGCCTTCCCAGCCCACCATCAGCTGGTTGCCCCGGTATTTCTTGTCCAGGGTCATGAGGGTGTAGTTGTACTTGTTGGAGCGGTCCTGGCTGTCGCTGTAGGTGTAGTCGGCGGTCCAGGAGCCGTTGGGCCGGTAGTGGTACTTCCAGGAGAGGATGCCCTGCCACTGCGTGTAGCCGAAGAAGGGAAGGTACTGGCCGCGGGGGCTGTCGGTGAAATCCACCGAGTTGTAGTTGGCCTCGAAGCCGAAGGTGTTGAGCCGGTTCACCGGGAGATGGAAACCCAGCTGGGCGTACTCGCGGAAGAAGCGGGCGTTGCCGAAGGTGGCCTCGTAGTTCGGGTCGAACTGGTTCACCTCGGTCACGCCGCTTACGAAGTGGTTCCGGAAGTAGATGGCGCCCCCGTTCTGGAACTTGAAGTTGCTGTCGAAATCGGCGAACCAGGAGTCGTGGGTGTCAATGTTGTACTTGTCGTAGTCCTTGTACTGGTAGGACAAGTTGAACTTGACGTAGCTCTCCTTCATGGGGAATTCCCAGCCGATCGAGGGGCGGATGATCCAGTAGTTGTCCGCGTAATCGCCGAAGGGCTCGTTCTTGTCGAGCAGGAAGAGGTTGTCCGTGTGGGTGTACACCGCCTCCACCGAGGGGTAGAAGATGGCGTTGCCCATGGGGATGCCGTCTCCGGCAAACGCGGCCGTTCCGGACAGGACGAGCACCAGAACCCCAACCCAGAAGAACTTGCGCATGGCCGACTCCTTATTCCCGAATTCCCGAAATTCCGGGTTACCCTGCCTCCACCTTACATCAATATGCGCCATCGTTCCCCGGGGTCCGTTTTGTCTGGAAACGGCACCGTAATGATCCCCGCGAACCGGCACGCCTTGCTAACTATACGCCGAACCCACCCCCGTGTCAAGAAGACTGCCTCGCCCAGCTTGTGGTTAAGATACTCTTCAAAAGCGAGGGCGTCAAGCCCCCCTCGGAGACCCAGTACCGGCCCTCCCTGGAGGGCTCGAGGCCAGGGGCCAGCTCCGCGGTGGGAGCGCCCCGTCCCTCAAGGGCCTCCAGGAGCCTTCGCACGAGGATGCCCTCCCGGAGCGATTCCCACTGGACGGTGTCCAGCCATCCTCCCGCGCCGTCGGGCGCCTTGCACGAATCGAAGCGCCAGGGCGGGGATTCCCAGTCGTCTCCGGTTTCTGGCCGGGAGGGCGTGTAGCAGAAGACCCAGAAACCCTGGAGCCCCTCCCCCCGGGAAACCCCGGCGGTCATGCGGAGGTGGTAGTCCGGGTTCTCCCGGAGCCCTTGAAAGTAGATCCAGGTCCGCCCTGGGGGCAAAGGCGCGGCGGGCGAACGCGGGAACCCTGGCGTGAGCGCGACGCCCGCGAGCTCCCCGAGGAGCCGCGCGGAGGGGGGCCAGCAGAGGGCCGCCCATGGCCAGAAGCCTCTCTGTCTCAGTTGCTTCGCTCTTTCGGCCGCCGCCCGCACCTCGCTCAGGCCGGCGGGCTCGTCGGCGGCGTACGCCCAGGCGCCCTCCGACGGAGGGGTGAGCCCGTCGGGAAAGAGGGCGAAGAAGCCGTCCAGGCCCCGCGATTTCGCAAGGGAGCGGAACCGCTCCCACCCCGCCTGTTCGCGGGCGGGGCAGGTGACCGCCGTGAAGCCGTGGGCGGCCATGTCGTCCAGGGCCGCGGGCCACCGGGCGGGGTCCCCCTCCATGTAGTAGATGCCCGCCAGACCCGTGGAGGGCGGAAGGGGCGGCACGACCGTGATCCGCCAGGGGATCTCGGCGGTCCCGGGTAGTACCCGCACCGCGAGCGTCAGGACCCCGGGGCGTTGCTTGAGCGGCACCCGCATCCGGGCGTAGATCCGCGCCGGGAGCGGGCCGGCCCGCAAATCTCCGGCCGCGAGGGGAAGGAGCCTCTCGGCCACCAGCAGGTCCCCGGCGCCGCGGGCCACCCGCACGGGGAAGAGCGCGTCCTGCTCTTCCCGGCTCCCCGCCTGCCACCAGAAATCCACCCGAAAGAGCTCGGCCCCCTCGGGAGCGCCCTTCACTTCCAGCGTCCGCGGGCTCTCCGAGGGGGGAAGCTCGAGCCAGGCCGTCGCCACCTCGCCCGCGGGCACGGCGTCCTCACATGCGGGCGCGCCCTCGCCGGGCGGGATGAAGGGGCGCACGTCGAAGGGGGCCAGCGCCCGGAGCGACGAGGCGGCCGGAGAACCCCCGGGGCGTCTCCATAGGGCCGGCGCCGCCCCCCACCGGCCGGCGGAGACCCCCGACGCCGTGGAAGAGAGCACCTCCAGCAAGCTGCCCGAGGCCTCGAGCTTGCGCCCCCGCAGCAGGGCGGCCCTGAAGGGCTGGCCGGGCGCCACGCCCACGACTTCCCAGGGAACGAGCCACTCGCCGGCCCAGGTGTGGCCGAAGCGGCGATCCATGCCGGCCCATGACTCCGCCGCCAGGCGGGCCTCCGTCCCGTCGGGGCCGAGCGAGGCCGACCGCCCGCCGGCCGTGAGCACCAGCACCCTCGTGCCGCCCCCGGCCGCGTCCTCCAGGCGCAGCCCCATCCAGTCGCCCAGGACCGCGTCCTGAGGCGCCCTCCAGGCCGGGCGCCTCAGCGGTCCGGCGGCGGGCGGCTCCGTCGAGAGGAGGGCCGCGTAGAGCCCCTCGGGCGTGGCCAGCAGGAAGGCCCGTATGCTTCCGTCCGGGTCGCCCGTCGTGGCCTCGAACGCCGGCAAGGCGGCGCCCCCGAGCAGGAAGGCCTCCCGCGGGTCTCCGTCAATGGTGACGCCGCAGGGCGTGGCCGGAAGGGTCCGTGGCCCTTCGGCCGCTCGAGCCCCCCGCCCGAACGCGGCCCCGCCCAGCAGCAGAAGAGCCGCCAGAAGCACCCGAACCCGCATCGTTCCTGCGATGCCTTCGCCCAACACCGCCCGTCTCGCTCCTGGGGCGGCGGCGGTCCGGAACCTCCAGCCTCGGGGCGGCTGCGGTTCCGCCCCCCGCCCGCTCATCTTTCCGGCGGCTCCTCGCCGCCGCCCCGGCTCGCCGCGACCCAGTAATCGTAGAGATCCTGGAGGGTCTGGCGCATGGGGAGCCGGGGCTCCCACCCCGTGGCGGCCTTGATCTTGGCGGGGTTTGCCACCAGGAGGGGCACGTCGGCCGGGCGGATGCGCCCGGGGTCCCGGCGGATCTCCACCAGCGAGCCCGAGAGCTCCACCAGTTCCCCTAGCAAGTCGCGCAGCCGGAACCCCTCGCCGCGGCCCAAAACGTAAAGCTCGCCGGGCGCCCCCTTCGCGAGCAGGGCGACGTAGGCGCGGGCCACGTCCCGCACATCCAGAAAATCCCGGCAGACGTCCAGGTTGCCCACCGCGAGCACGGGAGCCTCGAGCCCCAGGTTGATGCGGGCCAGGCGGCGGGACCAGTCGCTCAGCGCGAAGGAGGGGGGGCGGCCCGGTCCCTCGTGGTTGAAGGGGCGGACGCGCATCACCGGCAGGCCGTAGCTCACGTGGTACTGGTGAGCCAGGAGGTCCGCTGAGGTCTTGGAAACCGCGTAGGGGCTGACGGGGCAGAGGGGGGAGCCTTCGTCCAGCGGGAGGTCCCGGGGGCGCACCTGGCCGTACACCTCCCCCGTGCTGACGTGGAGAAAGATCGGCGGGCGGGCCAGCCTGCGGCACCCCTCCAGCAGGTTGAGCGTCCCCATGGTGTTGACCTCGAAGGAGAGCTCGGGGTTCTTCCACGAGGGCCCCACCTGGCTCTGCGCCGCCAGGTGGACGATCGCTTCGGGGTCGGCCTCCTCCAGGGCGCGGGCCACCCCCCCCCGGTCCCGCAGGTCGGCGGTGGCGTTGCCCGCCGGCCAGGGCGCCTCGCCGGGCGCGGTGAGCCCCCACACGGCGTGGCCCGCGGCCTCCAGGGCCGGCGCCAGGTGTGCGCCCACGAAACCGCGGATGCCGGTGACGAGGACTCTCACGCGAGGGCTTCTCCCTTCGACGACGGCGGGAAGGAGACGGTGGACAAGAGGCGGCGGCCGCCCGCCGCTCGCAAAAGACAGACCATCAGCGCGTCCCCAGGGTCTCCTCGTACCACGCCACGGTCTTCGCAAGCCCCTCGTCGAACGTGGTGCGGGCCTGGAAACCGAAGCGCTCCTTCGCGCGCGTCACGTCCAGGCACCGGCGGGGCTGGCCGTTGGGCTGCGTGACGTCCCAGACGATGCGCCCCCGGTAGCGGCAGAGCGGTTGGAGCTTTTCGGCCAGCTCGCGGATGGTGATCTCGAACCCCGCCCCCAGGTTCACCGGGTCGGCGCCCTCGTAGCGCTCCGTCGCCAGGGCGATCCCCTCGGCCGCGTCCTCCACGTACAGGAACTCCCGGCTCGCGCTGCCGTCTCCCCACAGCACCACCTCGGACGCCCCGTTCTCCCGCGCGTCCACGAACTTCTTGACGATCGCCGGAATGACGTGGCTGCTCTTCGGGTCGAAGTTGTCGCCGGGGCCGTAGAGGTTCACCGGCAGGAGGAAGATGGCGTTGAACCCGTACTGCTGGCGGTAGGCCTGCGCCTGGACCAGCAGCATTTTCTTGGCAAGCCCATAGGGGGCGTTGGTCTCCTCGGGGTAGCCGTTCCAGAGGTCCGCCTCCCGGAAGGGGACCGGCGTGAACTTGGGATAGGCGCAGATGGTGCCGATGGCGACGAACTTCTCCACCCCGGCGCGCCAGCCCTCGTGCACGAGCTGGGCGCCCATCATGAGGTTGTCGTAGAAGAACTTGCCGGGGTTCGCCCGGTTCGCCCCGATGCCGCCCACGACGGCGGCGAGGTGGATCACCACCTGCGGCCGCATCTGGTCGTACATCGCCAGCACCGCCTCGCGCCGGA
>JAKAIJ010000151.1 GCA_021814355.1 Acidobacteriota bacterium | reverse complement strand
CTCGCCCGCTCGCGTTCCTTGCACTAGGCCCGATCCGCGCGGGACGCCGCCTTCCGAAACGAAGCTTCGGAAGGCGAGCATTCACGATGGATCACAACTTGATATCAAGCGTCCGCGGAGCCAAGTCTCCACCCGGGCCGCGAGCGCCCGGGAGCCGTCCAGCTCCATCATGCAGTGGGCGGAGCCCTCCACCCGCGCCACCGGGGCCGAGAGGAGCCGCGCCGTCTCCTCCAGCTCCGCCGGCTTGAAGAAGAAGTCCCCCTCCGAGGCGAGCAGCAGGTGGGGCACCCCCTCCTGCGTCCGCTTCAGCCTGCCGCGCCTGAGGCGCGGGCCCGTGAGCGGGAGCCACGACATCTGCCGGCAGGCGCGCGCGCTCTCGGGGCAGCACCGGTCGCGGTACCGCTTCACCACGGCCTCCGGGGTGTCGGGGAGGAAGCACATGACCCGCACGTCGGCCTCGGAACCGATCTCCGCGGGCCGGCCGAACAGAAGGGTCCGCGCCGAGCGCCAGGGGGCCATCCTCGCCAGCGCCCTTTGGGCGCGCGCCGGCACGCCGCCGGCGGGCATGGGCGCCACCAGGACCGAGGCCGCCACCCGGCGGCTCTCCATGTACTTCAGGCAGACCCACCCGCCCATGCTGTGGCCCACCAGGACGGTCTTCTCCGGCTCCCTCACCGCCTCCTCGAGGTAGGCCACGTAGTCCTCGAGCCCGAAGCGGAACTCCGAATCGCCGGGGGAGTGGCCGGGGAGCGCGAGGGTCCGGACCGTCCACCCCTCGGAGGCGAAGAAGGGCGCCCAGTGGGCCCAGGCCCAGGGGCCGGCCCACGCGCCGTGGACGAAGACCACCTCGTAGCCGAACACGGCCACCGCCGGCTGGGCGAGGCCGGTCTCCAGGTTGGTCACTCGAGCTCCTCCGGCGACGGGCGGCGGGGCGGCTTGGGGGCTCCTTTGCCCTTCCTTGGCGCGATCACCTTCGGCCCCTTCCCGGGAAGGGGGATGCGCGGCTTCGGCTTTCTGGGTTTGCGGATCTTCGAGGGCATGCGTCTCTTGCGGCGCCGCGGCGCCCTGCGGGGATCAGCCGGAGAACCAGTCCGGGAAGGCGCCCCACCAGGAGAAGGCCACCTTGTAGCCGCCCTGCCGGTCGGGGGTCACCACGAAGAGCGCCGGCGTGAGAAAGGTGCGGCCGTCGGGAATGGTGGTCTTCACCTTGCGGAAGACCAGCGCGGTGAGCGGCGAGAGCCACTCCACCGCCTCCTCCACGGTCTCCTGATGGAGGGGCTCGTTCTTGTGGGCCTCCACGGTCTGGCGGAACTCGTCCACGCTGGCGTGCCAGATGTTGGCGAGCCCCTTCCACTCGATGATCTCGGTGGTGGGAATGTGGGCGTGCCGCTCCCCCCGGTCGGCGTCGGCGGCCTGGTAGGCGGCGAGGAGGCCGTCCACGGCGGCCCGCGCGAGAGCGTCCCGCTCCGGGGGAGGCGCCGTGGATCCCTGGGCGGTCGTGTCGGTGGGGCGCTCCATGTCAGCTCCCGAGCGGGGCGCGGCCGTCCGCTCCTGCGCTCATCCGCGCTTCTCGCCGGCCTTGGCGAAGCCGCGCGACTGGGCAAAGGCGAGGAGGGCCTGGTGGTGGGCGTGGTCGCCCGCGCGCAGGTTCTTCACCAGGCGGACCAGCTCCGGCGACCCGCCGCCCTGGAGGTCGCGGATGTAGCTCTCGGCGTCGCTGCCCTCCAGCGCGAGGGCCAGCTCGACCGCCTCCCGGAGGGTCATGCGCCCCGCGTGCCGCCGCGCCTTCTCGGCGCGGTCGCATACCTCCAGGATCGCCCCGGGCTCCAGGTTCACCTCGCCCAGGAGTCCGGGGTTCTGTTTCATCAGCCGTTTTTCGAACTGGATGAGCATCAGGTGGGACTTCTCCTCCTGAGAGAGGCGCGAGAAGAGCGCGTGGGCTTCGCCGTCGGAGACGAAGACGCGGCTGAACTCCAGATAGAGGGCACCCAGGGCGGCCTCCATCTGTTCGAGGGGTCTGACGAGGGTCTGGATATCCACTGGACTCTCTTCGCCGGGGCTCCGGGCCGAGGGCCGCCTCGGCCTCTCTCTAGTGCGATCCGCCCGCCTGTTCTTCCTCGGTCGCGGCGGGACGGCGTAAGGTCCGGGCCAGTATCGCCAGAAGAACCGCCCCCGCCCCCACTAGCGCGGCCAGCAGGCCCCACCAGACGGCTCGGGAGCCCATCCGCCCCGCCGGGGCGGCCGTCTCGAGCGAGGCGGCGGCGTGCGGGGCCGCGAGGAGCTGACCGCGCAGGCCCTCGAGGTCGTACCGCGGGGCATAGACTTCCGGGGCGGAGCAGAGGAGGCGGCACTCCCCCTCGGGCAAGAAGAAGAGTACCACATGACGACGGCGCCAGAGGGCGACGCCCACGTCGGAGAGCGGCGGGTTTTCTCCGTCGGTGAAGCGGATCCGGATGCGCTCGGCCCCGCCGGGGGCATATGGGGCATATAAGGGGATCGCGAGGCGGGCGGGAAGCTCCGACGCCCCGGCGCAGGACCAGGTTTCGTAGGAGGGCGGCGCCGCGGGGGGCGCCTCGAGGCCCGGCCGCGGGTCGCTCCCCTCGAACCGGACCTCGACGGGCCGCTGGAAGGCCGAGGCCGGCGCGGTGAGGACGAGGAGCGAGAGCGGCAGATTCCGGGCGGGCAGGTCCAGAACGATCTCGCTACGGCCCCGCTCCCGTCCCGCCGAGGGAACGAGCCCCGACCTCCCGAGGACCAGCGCCGGTTCGGGCGGCCGGTGGAGCAGGTAGGGCACCTGTCGGCCGCCGCACTCGACCCGCAGGTCGCCGAGGTCCGGCCGGGCCTGGGCGTAGACGCCGTCGGGGAGCTCGCAACGCACCAGGGCCCCGGGGCGGACGCCCTCGGCGCGGACCGTCCAGGCCGCATGGAAGCTCGCGGAGGGCATGGGACTCCCCGCGGAAGCCCTGGCCGCCGGGAGCTCGGGCCGGGCGCCCTCCCGCTCGGGTCCGAGGTCCGCCAGGGGCAGGGCGTCGAGGGCGGCGGGCGGCGCGGGCTGAGGGTAGTCGGGGGGCGCGAGGCCCAGGCTTCCGTAGCCCAGGGTGAACCGCTCCGCCGCCGGGGCGTAAAAGACCAGCGTGCGGGGCTCGAACTCCCCCGCCACGGTCTCCAGGACCGGCGCATCCGCCGTCCCCGCGGAGACCTCCAGCCGCAGCGAGTCGAGGCCTGCCTCCAGGGGGGCGAGCGGGATGGTCGGCCACGGCCCGGAGGGCGGCTTCGCCCGCGCGCCCTCGGAGAGCAGGACCCAGCGGCCGTCGTCGGCGCCGAGGAGGCGGTAGTAGACCACGCCCGGGCCGCGCCACCGCAGATCGAGGGCTCGCGGCAGGACGCCGCGCCCCGGCAGCGCCAGCCGGTAGGCCTGGACGCCCGGCGCCGCCGCGTCCGGCGCCACCGCCAGCTCCGCCCGGATGGGCTCCTCGGGCCTGAGCGGGGCGGGCTCCGCGGCCGCGTCGCGCAGTTCCGGGTAGCCCGCGGAGCGGGGCCACCAGAGCCGCAGGTACCGTGCCGCCGTGGGGGCATAGGCCAGCTCCGTGACGGCCTGCCCCATACCCTCCCCAAGCCGGAAGAGGTCGCCCGTGGCCAGCTCCGTCCAGCTTCCGCGGTCGGGGCTCCCCTCCAGCCGGCAGCCTGCCGCCGCGGTGCGCTTCTCGAAGACGAAGCGGAAGGCACGGTGGGGGGGCGCGTCCGCCCCCAGGTCGAACTCGAGGCTCCACCCGCCCGCCGACTCCTGCGCCGAGAGGGCCTCGGCCTTGAGCGGGCTTCCGGCGGCCCGGGCGGTGAGCAGAAGGTAGGGGACCTCCCGGCCCGCCGCGTCGTAGAGGCGCAGGTCGGCGGTGTCGGGGGCCATCTTTCCCAGGGTGGCGGGGTCCAGCCTGAGGCGGGTCCACCCCGGCGCCGCCACCGTCACGGCCCGCGTGTAGCGCTGGGTGGAGGGCGCCTGCGCGGCGGCGGCGAGCGGCAGGCAGAGGATCAGGGCGAGGGGCAGGGCCGTGCAGCGCGGGGCGCTCATCGCGGCTCCCTCCGGAAAACGAACCGCTGGTAAAGGAAGGCCAGGAGGATGAGGCTCGCCCCGAGGCCGAGGAAGGAGAGGGCGCGGTAGAGGTCCCTCAGGTTGGCCATGTCGTAGACGAAGACCTTGCCCACCGCCAGGAGCATGACCGCGAGCGAGGCGTAGCGGAAAACGGGGTAGGCCCGGGCGATCCCCACCACGAGTAGCACCGTGGCGAAGAGGATCCAGCCCGCCGAGTAGGCGTAGTTCTCCGGGCTGGTGGTGGCACCCCGATCGAGCCAGGTGCCGTGGAAGGCCTGGCGGATCTCGAGGGTCAGCAGAACGAAGAGCAGCACGAGCCCCGAGAGCCCCGCGAACCGCGCGAAGAGGGTGTCGCCCACCTGGAGCCGGAACCCCGCCACGGCCAACGCCAACACCGCCGGGAGGCCGTAGACGAAGAGAAGGGCGTTGAAGACCGGCGACTCGCCCACGGGGTGGTGCGTCCAGAGTGGGTTCGCCGCCAGGCAGGAGCCGAAGGCCGCGGCCCCGAGGCCCGCCACCGCCGCGAGGCGCCCGCCCCAGTCCAGGCTCCGCAGGGGCCAGCGGCGCGCGGCGAGCTGGAGCCCGAGGGCGTAGGCGAGCCAGACGCCGGAGTAGGCGCCCCACTCGGCGAGCATCACGTCGCCCCGGGCCAGGTCCCCGGGGTGGAAGTACTGCCGGACCTCCAGCGCGACGAGGGCGCCGCCGAAGGCGAGCGCTCCCCACTGAAGGGCCTCCGAGAGGCCGGGGCGCTCCTCTCGACACAGGCGCGCGGCCAGGGCGAAGGCCAGGGCCGGAAGGCCGTAGCCGTATAGGAGCCAGTTCACCAGCGGCTCCGTCCCGATGGGGTAGGTGAAGACGTAGGGGTTGAAGAGGAGCCGGGCCGCCACCAGCCCCCCGAGGACCCAGGCGAGCTTGCCGAGGGCGGGCACCTTGAGGCGCGAGGCGAGCCAGCAGAGCGCCGTCACCTCGAAGGCCCACGCCACCGCGAGCCATTCGCGCTCCAGCTCCATGGGCACCGCGAGGCTGACGAAGGAGGTCACGGCCACCGCCAGGGCCGCGAGGGCCGCATCGCCGTCGGGCAGCGACCCGCGACGCGATGCCACCGGCAGGGCGGCCAGGAGGTAGACCACGGCGAGGCCGAGCGTGGGGCCGCCCCAGTGGGCGTCCTTCAAGAACCGCTCCGCCCCGTGGTAGGCGACGAGAAGGTAGACCACGCCCGACGCCGCGGAGAGGGCGGCCCAGTGGCCGGGCCTCTTCGCGCCCCAGAGGCAGGCGTAGCCCCCCGCGGCGTAGAGGCCGCCCAACGCCGCGGCCGTCCCCAAAAACTCCCACGGGTCCGGCCCGGCCATCCGGACGCTCCAGGCGAGGAGCAGAAAGGCCGTGCCTCCCGCGGCGAGCCAGGCGGTCCCCTCGAAGTTGGGGTCCAGGCGGCCCATGGCGAGGCACCCCGCCCCTAGCAACCCCAGGAAGGCCCACTCCATCGTGCCGTAGCCGCTCACCCCCGTGAGGGCGGCCATCATCACGAGGCCCGAACCCATGGCCCCCCAGCCCAGTCCCACCGGGATCCGGGCGTCGCCCCAGGCGCTCGCGGCCTCTCCGAAGAACCCCGAGGCCAAGAACGCCGCCACGGAGGCGAGCAGGAACAGCCCCACGTAGACCGCATGGTCGGGCTTGAAGGGAAGCGCCAGCCAGAGGCCCACCCAGGCCATGCCCGCGAGCAGCGTGAGGCCCGCGAGCGGCCACCAGCGCCGGGCCCGGGTCACCGCCAGGAGCCCCACCTGGAGCATCAGGAGGTAGGTGAAGAGCGGCCCCGGCCGGGGCTCGCCCGTCTGGATCCAGTAGGGGGTGAAGAACCCGCCGATGAGGCCGAGAACCGCGATGAACGGCCCCTGCCTCAGGGAGAGGACCACCGCCACCGCGGTGGTGAGGGCCATGAGGCCGAAGCCCGCCAGCGGCGGAATGAGCTTGTAGAGGTTCGCCGCCGCGAGGAAGCAGGCGAAGAGGTCGGCGATGCCCGCGGCGGAGCAGCCCTGGGAGATGAGGGCGTAGCGCTTGCGCAGGAGCTCGCCCGCGACCAGCAGGGCCGCGCCGAAGAGCACGCCCAGGAGGATGCGCACGGCCGGGCTGAGCCAGCCCCGGTCGAAGGAGACCTTCACGAGGAAGATGCCCGCGAAGGCCAAAGCCAGCGCGCCGATCCAGACCAGCCCCTTGGTCCCCAGGATCTCCTCGAGGCCGGGCAGCCTGCGCGGCGGCGGGCCGGGGGGAGAAGCCGGCGGAGCGGGGCGCGGCGGCGCCGGCGGGGGCCCGGCGGGAGACGCCGGACGGGACGGGACGG
>JAKAIJ010000150.1 GCA_021814355.1 Acidobacteriota bacterium | reverse complement strand
AGGGGTCGCCGTGAGGGCCATGGTGGTGGACCTGGGCGCCCGGGGGGAGCGGGAGCACCTGGCCTTCTGCATCAACCCCGAGTGGATCTCGCAGGAGGGGGAGATGTTCGAGGAGGAGGGCTGCCTCTCCATCCCCCAGATCTTCGAGAAGGTCAAGCGCCCGCGCAGGGTGAAGATCCGCGCGCTGGACCGGGAGGGCCGTCCCTTCGAGCTCGAGGGGGAGGAGTTCCTGAGCAAAGCCATCTGCCACGAGATGGACCACTTGGACGGGGTCCTCTTCCCGGACCGGCTCTCGCCTCTGCGTCGGGACATGGTGAAGCGCAAGATCAAGAAGCTCGTCCGCGACGGCGAGTGGGACGACCCCTACCCGGCGACGCCTAAAAGCAGCTGACCCCGCCCCCGTCACGGGGATGGATTCTCCACAAGGAGCGCCGTTGACCCCCGGACCGCTGCCGGACCGCATCCTCTTCATGGGCACGCCCGACTTCGCCGCGGCGAGCCTGCGGGCCCTCCTGGGCGCCGGGGCGCGGCCGGTGGCGGTCCTCACGCGTCCCGACAAGGCGGCGGGCCGGGGCCACGCTCTCTCCGAGCCGCCCGTGAAGGCGGCGGCGCGCGGGGCCGGGCTCGAGGTCCTTCAGCCCAGGACCCTGAAGGACGCCGAGGTCCAGGCGCGCCTGCGGGCCCTCGCCCCCGACGTGGCGGCGGTGGTGGCCTACGGCCAGCTCCTGCCCCAGGCGGTCCTCGACATCCCGCCCCTGGGGTGCGTCAACGTCCACGCGTCGCTCCTGCCGCGCCACCGTGGCGCCTCGCCCATCGCCCACGCCCTCTGGGCCGGCGACCTGGTCACCGGCGTCTGTACCATGCGCATGGACGCGGGGCTCGACACGGGGCCGGTCTACCTCCGGGAGGAGGTTGCGGTTCCCCCGGAGGCCACCGCCGGCTCCCTCGCGCCGCTCCTCGCGGAGCGCGGGGCGTGCCTGCTGGTGGAGACCCTCCGCCGCCTGCGGGCGGGCGACCTCGCGGCCGAGCCCCAGGACGACACCCGGGCGACCCTCGCCCCGCGCCTCACCAAGGGGCAGGGGAGGCTCGACTTCTCCCGGCCCGCCGCGGAGCTGGCCCGCCAGGTGCGCGCCTTCGACCCGTGGCCCGGAACCTTTTTTGAATTCGGCGGCGAAACCCTGAAGGTCAAGACGGCCCTCGAGGGGCCGGAAGCGCCGGCTGCGGAACCCGGCGAGGTGACGGGGGGGGCGCCGCTCTCCGTCGCCTGCGGCGACGGCCGCACCCTGATCATCCGCACGTTACAGCGGGAGGGAAAGAAGCCCCTGCCCGCCTCGGAGGTCCTCCGTGGATTCCCCATCCCGCAAGGGTCCAGGCTCTGACGAGGAGGGCGGAGGTCCCCGCGGGGACGCCGCCGCTCCGGACAAGCCCCGAAGAGTGGTTCGGACCTCCCGTCCCCTGGCGCGCCCCGCCGCGCCCAAGGACGAGGGGGCGCCCAGGCGCGAAGGAAGGCCCGCGGCGGCGCTCAAGCCCGGCGACCGCCTCTGGAGCCGGCCGAAGAGGGCCGCGTCCCCCAAGCGGGCGGACTCGAGGCTGGTCTACCTGAGCACCGAGGAGTACGAGGCGAACGAACCCCGGCGCTCGAAGCCTGCCGCGGGCAAATCCCCCAGCCCCGGGCCCGACAAGGGTTCCAGCCGTCCCAAGCGGACCTGGAGCAAGTCTGGAAAGCCGCCGACGCGACCCGCGTTCAAGGCCGCCGGCGGCTTCAAGAAGCCCGTGTCCAAAAACCGGCCGGCGCGTGCCGAAGTCACCAAAGAGCGGGAGGGTCGTCCACCGCGTCCCGGGCGCCCCGGACACGCCAAGGACCGCGGGGCCCGCTCCGGCCGTCCGGATTTTTCCGGAAAACGGGAATTTCGCGCCGAGGAGGGCTCCTCGCGCCCCGGCTTCCGGCCCGCAGGACCGTTCAAGCACACGCGTTCTCAAAACCGGCCTTCTCGCCCCCCGTTTCCGAAGGACCGCGAGGACCGCAAGGACCACCCGCCGCGTTCCGGCCGTCCGGTCTTCTCCGGAAAGCAAGAGCGTCGCGCCGGGGGCGGGCCCTCGCGTCCCGGTGCCGGGCCCGCGCGCGGGTTCCAAAGACCTCTCTCCAAGGACCGTCCCGCCCGCCCCGCGTTCTCAAAAAACCGGGAGGTCCGTGCGGTTCGTCCAGAGCGTCCCCAAGCCCCGCCGGGAGCGGCGACGGTCCGGGGGAAGGACCACGGGCCCAAGCCCGTTGTCGCCGGAGGCAAGGGCAACGTCCGGGCCTCCGCCGCCAAGATCCTGCACGCGGTGCTCGAAAAGAACGCCGGGTTGAAGCCGCTCCTCCAGTCGGAACAGCAGCGGTACGGCTTCGAGGCCGACCGGGCGCTCCTGCGGGAGATGACGGCGGGAGTGCTGCGGCGCCTGCCCCACCTGGACTGGTGCATCGAGGAGGCGGCCGCCCGCGGCCTCGCCGAGATCCAGCCCGAGCTGACGGCCCTGCTGCGCGTGGGAATCTACCAGGTGCTCTTCCTGGAGCGGGTGCCGGTTTACGCCGCCGTGGACCAGTGCGTGGAAGCGGCGAAGGCCGTGAACCCGGGCGCCGCCCGCTTCGTGAACGGCGTGCTGCGCGGCGTTGCGGACCGCCGGGCGGAGTTTCTCGATGCGCCCTTCCGCTTCTCGGGCCAGAAGAGGCTTGCCCTGCGGTTCGGGATGCCCGAGTGGATCGTGGCCCGCTACGCGGCGCGGTTCGGGGAGGCGGGGGCCTCCGCCCTCCTGGAGGCGCTCCAGCGCGCCCCGGCCACGGGGCTGGTCTTCTCCTCCGCCGATTCGGCGGTGAAGGGCTGTCCCGCCCTCGAAACCGAGGGGATCTCCCTCGAGCCCGACGGAGCCTTTCCCCTCACCTTCCACGCGGAGGGGGGCAATCCTGCAGATAGCGAGCCCTTTCGGCAAGGTCTTTTCTACGTCTGCGATCCCGCTTCCCAGGTGCCCGCCCGTCTGCTCCCAGTGGAGCCGGGCGAAAAGGTCCTCGACCTCTGCGCCGCCCCCGGGGGAAAGACCGTCCTCTTGTCCCAGCGGATGGGCGAGTCGGGGTCGGTGATGGCGGTGGACAACAACCGCCGCCGCATCCGCCAGGTGCGCGAGAACGTCACCCGACTCCGGCTCCGCAACGTCCGGCTCGTCCAGGCGGACGCCTCGTCCCCGCTCCCCTTCAGGCCCGAGTGGCGCTCGGTCCTCCTGGACGCGCCCTGTTCCTCCCTGGGAACCCTGCGAAAAAACCCCGAGATCCGCTGGCAGGTGCGGGCCGCCACGCTGGAGCTCTTCCGCGCGAAGCAGGGTGCCTTTCTCGGCCGGGCCGCCGCGGCGGTGGCCCCCGGCGGCCATCTCCTCTACGCGGTCTGCTCCATCGAGCCCGAGGAGACCACCGAGGTCGCGGCGGGCTTCCTCGCGTCTCGCCCCGAGTTCGCCCCCGCGCCCCTGCGACCGCCGGCTTTCCTGGAATCGCTCCTCGAACCCGCCGGCGAGGGAGCGGCCTTCTGCCTGCCCCACCGCCACCGCTGGGACGGCTTCTTCGTCGCGCTGTTCCGGAGGCGGAATCGCTAGGAAGCGGGCCCTCTCCAGGTTTTTCTAAACGGGATCCTGGCGCAGGGTCTGGAGCCGCTGTTTGAGGACCTCGATCTCGAGGAGCTGGCCGTAGAGACGCCCGCGTTCCACGGCGAGCGACAGGACCCCGGCGAGGGCCTGGAAGGTGGCCACGTGCACCCCCGCGTAGGTGCCGGGGGTGCGGCTCGAAAAGAAGAGGAACCCCACGGGCGTCCCCGAGGCCACGAGCGGGCAGGTGAGGCTCGAGCGCATTCCCTCCTCGACGATGAGGCGGGTGGAGCCCGAGGCGGGGTGCCGGGCCAGGTAGGCCTCGAGGTCGTTGAGGATCCGAGGCTCCCCCGTGCGCACGATGGTCTCCAGGCTGCTCCCCGCCAGCGGCGCCGCGTAGCCCTCGCCGAGCCGGACGTCCGCGGCGTCGGAGCGGACCCAGAAGGAGCGCACCTGCACGGCGGGCGGGTGGCCCTCCAGGAGGGAGAGGCCGATGCGCTCGTAGGGCAAAAGCCCGCGGAAAGAGCGGTAGACGAAGTCCAGCACCTCCCCCAGGATCACGCCTGCGGTGAGTTTCTGGGAGACGTCGGCCAGGAGCCGCAGCTCCTCGAACTTGCGTTCCAGGGAGTCGCTGAGGGTCGCGAGCCGCTGGCGCACGTAGGTGGCCTGTTCAACGGTGTTCTTGCGAGGCTGCCCCTTTCCCTCCCGCTCTTCGCCTTCGACCACGGGTCACCCACTTCTCCAGCCAGGGGCCCGGGGCGGCGTGCGAGAGGAGATCCGAGGCAGGGCTGGACTGGGCAGAAGGAACCCGGCGGGGAGAGAAGTTATTTCAGCGCCTGGCGGAGCAGCGGCTCGCCCCGTAGGGCGGCGGCGGGAATCAGGTGGATCGTGCCGCGCTCGTCGCCCGTGGCGAGAAGGTCCCGGGAGGGCAGAAAGGCGGCGGCGACGCCCGCCGAGATGTCGGCGTCGTAGACCGCCCGGACGGCCGCCGAGAGGGTTCCGTCCGCGCCGCGCTCGATTTTGTAGTGGAGCACCAGCCCCGCCCCTGCGGCGCAGAACTCCCCCGGCGCCCCCGTGGAGGCCACGTAGGCGTTGTAGGTGTGCACGCCGAGGGCCGGAAGGGCCAGGAGGCTGCGCCGCTTCAGGTCGTAGAGGAAGACCCCCGGTTTTCCTCCGCCCAGTCCGCCGAGGGCCACGGCGTCCACCCCGGGAAGCTCGGCGGAGCTGTACAAACACTGGCAGGGGACCGGCAGCACCTCCCGGTCCCAGCTCCCTTTGGCGGTTTTGCGGAACACGACGAGGGCGTCGTTCCACGTTCCAGCCAGGACCGTCCGGCCGTCGGCGGCGGCCCAGACGGTGGCGAGCGCGTAGTTTTCGCCGGCGGCGCTCTTGCCGGTGGGGAGCCCCTCCTGCTCCTCGAGCTGCGGCCAGGCCCAACGCTTCACCGTGCCGTCGGAGGAGGAGGACCAGAGCGCATCGGCGCGCAGGCAGAGGCCGTTGATGAGGTAGCCGTGGGCCTTGGAGCGCCAGATGACGGACATGGCAGGGGTCTGCCACACGGCGATCGTCTTGTCGTCCGACGAGGAGGCCACGAGGTCGGCGGAGGCCGCGAGCGCCGTCAGTCCCTGGGTGTGGAGCTGGTGGGTCGTGCAGCGGCCGCTCTCCGCCTCCAGGACGTGCAGGTCCCCGTCGGAGCTTCCGCAGTAAAGCCGCCTTCCCTTGGGGTCGGCGGCGAGGGCCCAGATCTCCTTCTTGGCCACCGGGATGCTCTGGATGGGCGGTAGGCCGTGGTAGGCGAAGAGGCGGACCGCGCGCCGCCCCTCGTCGAGGGCCATCAGCACCCCGGCCGAGAGGCTCAGCCCCGAGAACCGCGCCTCGGGTTCGCCGGCGCCGGCGAAGAAACCCTCCCCGCCGCGCCGCCACAGCTTCACCCCCTCGGCCCCCGCGACCACGAGCGTGGGGGCGTCCGCCAAAAAGCGCAGGGCGTAAGTCTCGCCCCGCCGCTGGATCACCGTGCGGGCCGCGTCCTTGAGGGCGAAGACGTAGACCTTGTCGAAGGCCCCACCGAGGGCCACCTCCCCCGAGGCCTCCTCGAGGGCCAGAGCGCGCACGCCGTAGTCGGGAAGCGGCTGTTTCCAGAGGAGCTGGCCGGCGGTCAGGTCCCACGCCATCAGGGTCTCGCCCGCCACGGCCACGAGGTAGCGGTCCCCGACCGCCGCCCGTCCCAGTGGCTCCGGAAGGTTCTTCGCCCGCAGGACCTCCCGGCAGGCCCCGCCCCCGACGCGGAAGACGGCGAGATCGCCCCCCCTCTCGGCGGCGGCGAGAAGGTGGTCGCCGGAGGGCGAGAGCTGGTAGCGCCCGCCCGGCGGGAGCGCCTTCACCAGGAGCTCCTCCCGGTTGGAGACGAAATCCCGGACGACGACCCTTGCGCCGTCTCGCACGTAAACGTCGCAGGCGGGGGAGGTCCCGAGGACCTCCTGGCCGGGGCCGAGGGGGATCCGCGCGGGAACGGGGTTCTTGCCGCTCGCGAGATAGACGCAGCCCGGCCCCAGAAGGAGGCAGACGTTCTCGTCGAGGCGCCGGCCCAGAAGGGCCGAGGCGTCTGGGGGCAGCGGGATCTCCCCGGCAGGCTCGAGGAGTGGCTTCGCAACCGCCGCGGCGGGCTGCGAGGGACCGGTCCCGGCCGCTCCCCGATGGCGGGGCCAGTAGAAGAAGACGACGGCGGCCGCCGCCAGCGCCAGGGCGGCCGCCGCGGCCCAGGGGAGGAGACGCCTGCCCGCCGGCCTCGCGGAGGCGGGGGCCGTGGCCGGTCCCTCCGCCGGCAGATCGG
>JAKAIJ010000149.1 GCA_021814355.1 Acidobacteriota bacterium | reverse complement strand
AGGTCGTCCGCCTCGTAGCCCGCCAGCTCGAGAACGGGGAGCCCCATGGCTCTCAGGATCTCCTTGGAGGGGCCGATCTGGGCCACCAGGTCGTCGGGGGTATCGGGGCGGTTGGCCTTGTAGCCGGCGTAGGCCTCGTGGCGGAACGTGGGCGCCGGCAGGTCGAAGACGATGGCGATGTGAGAGGGTCGCCGGTCCTTCAGGAGCTTCTCGGCCATCTTGAGGGTGCCGAAGATGGCGTTGGTGGGGCGGCCGTCCCGCGTGGAGAGCCCCCGCACCGCGAAGTAGGCGCGGTAGAGGATCGAAGAGCCGTCCACCAGGTAGAGCGTCTCGGCCATGCGCGCGCTCCGGAGAAGATTGTAGCAGGAAGGGGAACGCCGCGGGTCCGCCGCCGTTGCGGGGAACGCCGCCTTCCCCGCGAGGCGGAGAGGCGAAGCAGGGATATACTACCTATGTTAAGGAGTTCCACCATGATGAAGTGGGGGAGCGCCGTCGTCTTCGGCGCGTGGGCCGCGGCGGTGCTGGGGCAGGCGCCGCCCACTCCGGGCGCCGCGGCGGGTGTCCCGGAGTCCGGCGCGCCTTCCGGGGGCGCGCCGGAGGTCTCCCGCCTTGCGCCGCCGGGCCAGTCGGGGTGGTCCGTGGTGGAGGACTCGGAGGAGGGCTACACCCTCGCTCTGCCCAACGAATGGAGCGTTCCTAATCTCGACGAGGAAGGGGCCGCGGTCCAGCTTAAGGGACGCATCACCCCGGCGCCCCCGAAACTGGTGGCCGGCGATGCCTCGCCGTGGGCCAAGTCCCATGGACGCGGTGCGCTCCTGATCCTCGATCTGGAGTGGCTGGACGCGCCGGTCTCCACCGCCTTCGCGGGCGAGATGCTCATGGAGAATTTCGCCGAGGGGCTGGGCCTCGCGCGGGTTCCGCCGGCGGTCCACCGCACCGTGGACGGCCGGGAAGCCGTCCTCTTCGAGTACCTCTTCACGCCGCGCGGTGCAGACCCCCAGGCGGGCAGGACCCACGCCCGGCTTCTCGTGCTGGTCCGGGAGGGGGAGCTGTGCACCCTCCTTTTCTTCACCCCGGAGGAGTGGGACGCGGCCTACAAGGATGTATTCGAACGTGTGGCAACGAGCCTCCGGTTCACGTCGTTCCCCCGCGCCGCGAGGACACGCGCCCCGCTCGAACGGAGCAACGGCGACCTCGGCGAGTGGTCCTGGCCCCGGCGTTTCGTGGGGAGCACGGGACTCACCGCGGCGCTTCCCCGCCCCGCCCGTCCGCGGGGCGAGCTGCCCCCCGACTGCATTCCCTCCTCCGTCGAGGCGGCCGGGGAGTGCCTGACCTTCGACGCACCGTCGCTCCACCTCACCTTCGTCTCCATCGTAATCTCCGAGGGGGCGGTGCCGCCCGAGGGGCTCCTTGGCGACCTGGTTCAGCAGCGCCGGCGCAGGCTGGCTGCCGAGGGCGTCCCCGTGGAGAAGATCGTGTTGCGGACCGAGTCCCCCTACCAGGCGACGCTCTCGGGCGTCCGCCCGGGCGTGGCGGCGCCGATCAAGGAGCGGTGCCTGGTGCTGGTGAAGGAGAACCGCGCCTGGTTGGTGATTGCCGAGACCTTGGAGGGGGATGGCGCCGCCGACGCCGCGGCGGACCGGGTTTTCGACTCCACGAGGATCGAGCGCCCCGGGCGGAGGATGGCTCCGGGCTCTCCGAATGCCTTTCCACCCTATCCAGCTCCCTCCTATGGGGCGCCGGTCGCCCCCCCGATCCAGCCGTCCCCGCCCGGGCGGTACTGATGGAGCGTGGGGCGCGCGTCCGTATTCAGAGCGCAGCGCCGAAGAGCCCCTCGAGGGCCGAGAGGAGCCCCTCCGGCGTGTGGCTCTCGGGGGGAGCCGCGGGCTGGATCCCCGCGGAGCGTAACGCCTGCGCGGTGGTGGGGCCGATGGGGATGCAGCGCGCCCGGGCGAGGGCCCGGCGTGACCGCAGGGTGCCCTGCTCGAAGAGGGACTTCACCGCCGAGGGGCTGGCGAAGAGCGCCGCGTCCACTCCCCGCTCCAGTTCGGCGAGAGCCCCGGGGTTCAGGGCGGCCCGGCGCGTGGCGTAGACGGCGAGCAGGACCACCTCCCAACCAGCGGCCCGCAGGGCCCCGGGAAGCTCGTCGCGCCCCGATGTGCCCCGGGGCAGAAGGATGGGTGCGGGCTCGTGACGGGCGACGAGGCGGGCGGCCAAGTCGGTCCCCGTGGCGGCCTCCGGGATCTCCTCGGCCGGGAAGCCCGCGGCTCCGCAGGCCTCGGCCGTGCCCGGCCCCACGGCGGCGACCCGGATGTGCGGGGGGAGCGGCAGGCGCGCCGCGTCCAGCCACCCGCGGAAGAAGCGGGCGCCGTTCCGGCTCGCGAAGGCGAGCCAGCGGAACCGGTTCCAGGATCGGATCACCTCGGGGCGGTTCTCCGGCTCGTGGGGGACGGTCTCGATTGCGGGCAGGAGGAGGGGGACGGCGCCCCGGGCGCGCAGGGCCGTTTCGAGAGGCCCGTTGTCCGCGGCTTCGCGAGTGAGCAGGACTCTCAGGCCCTTCAGGCTGGCGTCCACGGCGTCCTTCCTCCGGGGGGCCTCGTGGGCGGGCTACTCGCGGTCCATCAGTTCCGCGGCGCCCCGGTCCCAGAAACGCTTCAGGAGCTCGTCGGCCAAGGCCTCGGCTTTCTCCGCGGGCCCCTCCAGCCGGTCCTTGAGGTGGCGGTCGCCCTTCACCGAGGCGAGGAATCCGCGCAGGACCACGCGGTCGGAGCCGAGCTGGGCGTTGATGCCCAGGGGAGTCGTGCAGCTTCCACCGAGACCCCGTAAAAAGCGGCGCTCCGCCTCCACCTCGCGGCGGGCGGGGGTGTCCTCCACGCGGCCAAGCACGGAGAGCACCTCACGGTCGTCGGAGCGGCATTCGACGGCGATGGCGCCCTGGCCCACCGCGGGGACCATCTCCTCGGGGTCGAAAAGCCGCGAGATCCGCCCCTCGTAGCCGAGCCGCTTCAGCCCGGCCGCCGCGAGGATGACGGCGTCGAGCTGGCCTGCGTCCACCTTTTTAAGCCGTGTGTCCACGTTGCCGCGCAGCCCCTCCACGCGCCAGCCCGGGTGGAGCAGCCGGGCCTGGTGGTGGCGCCGCAGGCTCCCCGTCCCGACCCGGGCGCCGGCAGACAGTCCCTCAAGGGCCCTGCCGGTCGGAAGGACCAGCGCGTCCCGCCGGTCCTGCCGCTGGGGCACGCAGGCGAGGGCGAGGGAGGGAGGGTTCTCGGCGGGGTAGTCCTTGAGGCTGTGCACCGCCAGGTCCACGGAGCCCTCCAGGAGCGCCGTCTGGATCTCCTTGACGAAGAGCCCTTTCCCGCCCACTTCGAGGAGGGCCCGGTCCTGGACCTTGTCCCCGCTCGTCCGGATGACCTCGATGTCCACGATGCAGCCGGGGTCGGCCTCGGCGAGCCGGTCCCTCACGAAATGAGCCTGCCAGAGGGCCAGGGCGCTGCCCCGGGTGCCGATGCGCCACCGCCTGGCGGTCACGGCTCTCCTCCCTCGTCGCCACGCTCGGCTGGCATGGGAAACAGGTCCCGGAAGACCGCGATGGCCGTGTCCGCGTCCTCCTCCACCACGAGGCGCTTGAGCTGGGTGATGGGGCTGTGGAGGAGCTTGTGGGTCACCCGATGGACGGCCTTGCGGAGCTGCTCCTCCTGCTTGGGCGAGAGGTCGCCCATCTTGCGCAGGGCCTCGGAGACCTCCGCGTCCTGGATGGCGCCCGCCCAGGTCACCAGCCCCTCGATGAGCCCCGAGAGCTCCTGGTGCTCGATGTAGCGGCCGTAGAGCTCCACCTCGCCGTCCACGAGGACCTGGGCGTGCCGGGCCTTCTTCTGCCGCTCCGCGAGCCCCTCGTCGGCCACTTCCTGCAGGTCGTCCACGTTGTAGAGGTAGATGCCGTCAATCCCGCCCACGGCGGCCTCGATGTCGCGGGGGACGGCGATGTCCACCAGGAGCAGCGAGGCGTTCCGCCGCAGCTTCATGACGGTTTCCATCATGGCGCGGTGCACGATGTGGGCCGGGGCGCCGGTGGAGGAGATGACGATGTCGCTGGTCACGAGCGCCCGGGGGAAGCTCTCCCAGGGGACCACCTCGGCGCCGAACGCGCGGGCGAAGGCGAGGGCGTTCTCGTGGGTGCGGTTGGCCACCGTCACCTTGCGCACCCCGCTCTCGTAGAAGTGGGTGGCGAGGATGCGGCTCATCTCTCCGGCGCCCAGGAGGAGGATGCGCTTGGTGGTGAGGTCCTCAAAGATGCTCCGGGCCAGGTTGAAGGCGGCGTAGGAGACGGTCACGGGGCGCTCGCCGATGCCCGTCTCGGTCCGGACCTTCTTGGCCACGTGGAAGGCCTTCTGGAAGAGCAGGTTCAGCCGCGTGGTCAGGGTGCCCCCGTCCCGCGCCAGGAAGTAGGCGTCCTTCACCTGCCCGAAGATCTGAGGCTCGCCGAGAATCATGGAGTCGAGCCCCGCGGCCACGCCGAAGAGGTGGCGGATGAGGTCGTCGCCGCGGCGAGTATAGAAATACTCCCGCGGGTTGCGGGGAACCCGCCGCGAGGCGAGCAGGGCGTCCACCAGCTCGGGGGCGCGGTCGCCATCCTCGAGGTCCGCATAGAGCTCCACCCGGTTGCACGTGGAGAGCAGCACGCCCCCGCGCAGGCCGGCGGTTTCCTTGAGGCCGCGGAGAAAGGGAATCTTCTCCTCCGCGGGGAAGGCCACGCACTCCCGTACGTCCACGGGGGCGGCCTTGTGGTTCAACCCGACCAGGACGATTTCGTTCAGTGCCACAGGATCCCCAGGATGATGAGGACGGTGGAGGCGGCGCCCGCCACCACGAGCCACGCGCGCTTGCGGGGGTTGAGCTTCGCCGTTACCCAGCCGTAGATGGCGGCGCCGAGGATGAGCCACGCGGCCACCGCGGCGACCTCCAGCATCCCCGGCCGCCAGGCGTCTTTTTTCCCCTCGAGCGCCCCGTAGAGCCCCGAGGAGAAGAGCCCCGCGGTGTAGACGCCGAAGCCGAGCAGCAGGAAACGGGTGGCCCACCGGGCCGATTCCTCCAGCGACGGCAGACCCAGCGCCAGGGGCTGCCGGCGGTGCCTCAGGCTGTGGTCCTGCATGATGAAGATGGAGGAATAGAGGAACGAGTAGAGGAAGAGCCCGATGCCGAGGGTGAGCAGGGCGATGTGGACCACGAACCAGGCGGTGTAGAAGAAGGGCTTGGGCTCCTTCGGCAGGTCCGGGATGAGTTGCGCCGTGAGCATGGAAAGCACCACGAGCGGCATCAGGAAGAAAACGACGATCCGGTTCTTCAGCGCCGTGCCGAAGAGAAGGTAGAGGGCCACCAGGGCCCAGGCCGTGGCGTGGAGGATCTGGGGAAGGTTCGTGGCGGGGATGATCCGGCTCTCGATCCAGCGGACGGTCAGCCCCGCCGTCTGGAGGGCGAACCCCGCGGCCATGGCCCCGGCGCAGAGGTAGTAGAGGAGGTTCTTGCGGAACCCCCCGTAGAGCAGGGCGAAGGCCATGCTCGCCACGTAGAGGAAGAGGGTGCCGCTGGCTATCATCCCGGGGTCCTCCGCCGGATCCAACCCCCGCCGAGGAGGCGCTCGCCGGCGTAAGCCACCGCCGCCTGGCCCGGCGTGGCCGCCCGCGGCGGGCCAAGCCACTCTACCACGACGGCGCCGGGCGCCTCAACGGAGAGCCTGGCGGGCGCGGGGGCCTGCCGGTAGCGCACCTGGACGAGGGCTTCGGGGGGGGGCGACTCCCCGGGCTCCAGGTGCCAGTTCCAGCCCGTGGCTTCGAACCCGGCCGCGCCGAGGCTCTCGCGCGGGCCCACCGTGACGGTCCCGTCGGAGGGGTCGAGGTCCACGACGTAGAGAGGCTCGGCGGCGGGCACCCCAAGCCCCTTCCGCTGCCCCACCGTGAACCGGTGGAGCCCCGCGTGGGTTCCCAGGACCCGCCCGTCCACATGGCGCAGGAGCCCGGCCTTCCCGCGGGCGCCGCGGGCCTCGAGGAACCCGGCGTAGTCCCCGCCCGCGACGAAGCAGATGTCCTGGCTCTCGGGTTTCCCGGCGGTGGGGAGCCCCGCGGCGCGGGCGCGCTCGCGCAGCTCGTCCTTGCGGTGCTCCCCGCAGGGGAAGAGGGTCCGGGCGCGCTGTTCCGCGGTGAGCGAGAAGAGGACGTAGGACTGGTCCTTCCCCGGGTCTGCGGCGCGCCAGAGAGCGGTGCCCGTCCCCCGGGGGCGCAGCCGCGCGTGATGGCCCGTGGCGAGGGCGTCGGCCCCCAGCTCCCGCGCGTAGTCCCACAGGGTCCCGAACTTCACCCGCTCGTTGCAGAGGATGCAGGGGTTGGGGGTCTGACCCGCGGCGTAGCCGGCGGCGAAGGGGGCGATCACCAGGCGCTCGAAGGCCTCCTGGTGGTCGAGGACGCGGTGCTCGATGCCCAGCACCGCGGCCACGCGGCGCGCGTCGAGCGCGTCCTCCAGGGCGCAGCAGCTCTTCCCCGCGGCGCCGCAGGAG